>DHHE01000190.1 GCA_002403115.1 bacterium UBP2_UBA4780
GATGACCTGGTCCGCCCCCAGGTGCACCTCGATCCCGGGCTTGACGTACTCCGAATGCCGGATGTCGGAAAGCGCCTCCCCGCCGACCGAGGCCTCGGCCGACTCCAGGACGTAGCTGTCGTTGGGCAGGCCGATGTCCACGATGTCGACGGGCTTGCCGTCGGGCTGGCAGGCGAAGGCCAGCCGGTAGTGGATGGTGGCCTGGCCCTGGAAGTCGATCACCACCCAGGACTGGTTCAGGGGCACGGCGAAGCGGTAGTCCTGGGCCGAAAGCGGAACGGCCGCGAACGTCAACAGGACGGCCAGCAGGGGAAGGGGGAGCTTCTTCATGCTCAGCACGTATGGTGTTTGTCGATTTCCTCTTTGTATCGGGACCCGAGATGTTGTATAATAAATCAGTGAAAATCCGTGGCAAAATCCCCCGGTCCCATGCGACTAATTTAATACATGCCGCCCCCAAAGTCAAGCGAAATCCTCTTCTGGCACGGCCGCTACCTGCGCCAGGCCGGGTGGACCAGAAGCCTGCGCCTCCACCTCTACAGGAAGACGGGGCTGGCCGGGCGCCGGCGGGTGCTGGACCTGGGTTGCGGCACCGGGGCCCTGGCCGCCGAGATCTCGGGCCGGTGCGGCGCCGCGGTCTTCGGGCTGGACCGGGACCCGGAGGCGCTCGCGTTCGCCGCCCGGGAGCACGGGCCGGCGGCGAGTTGGGCTTTGGGGGAAGCGGCCGCCCTGCCGTTCTCCGGCGAATCGTTCGATCTGGTCGTCACCCACTACTTTTGGATGTGGGTCAAGGAGCCGGAAAAGGTCCTTGCGGAATGCCTGCGGGTGCTGGAGCCGGGCGGATGTCTCCTGTCGCTGGCCGAGCCGGACTATTCGCGGGGGCGGGATACGCCCCCGCAACTAACAACCATCAGAGAGCAACTAACAGAACATCTTGTGAGCGAGGGGGCGGATCCGTCCGCCGGATCAAAAATCGATAAACTGTTCAAACAGGCGGGCCTGAAGACCGAGGCCGGGGTCCTTGCCCGGGGCTGGGGCCCGGAGGAGCACCGGAGGGAGTTCCGCCACGAATGGGCGTACGTTGAAAAGGTTTTAAAAGGGCGAAAAGATTTGAAAGGTTCGAAGGAGCTGGAACGAAAGGCGATCGGGCGGGGCGTGAGAAGGTCAGCCATGCCGGTCCACTGGGCGGTGGGGAGGAAGCCGTGAAGCAGCCATGTCCTTTTGAACCGATGACAGGAAAGGAGGGGCGATGGCCACGGCACTGATAATCTTCCTGGCCTCCTACGCCGTCATCGCCTTCCAGAGCCTGCCCCGGCTGCACATCACCCGGCCGGCCGGGGCCCTGCTGGGGGCGGTGGCCATGGTGGTCTTCGGTGTGCTGTCGCTGGACGGAGCCTACCGGGCGGTGGACCTGAACACCATCGTCTTCCTGCTGGGGGCCATGATCATCGTGGCCTACCTGGAGATCTCCGGCTTCCTGGGGATGGTCCGCTCCCTCACCCTGCGCCAGGCCCGGACGCCCTCGCAGCTTCTGGCCCTGGTGGTCCTGTCGTCGGGGATCATGTCGGCGGTGTTCATGAACGACACCATCTGCCTGCTGTTCACCCCCATGGTGCTCAAGACCGCCCGGGAGCTGGAGCTTAACCCGATCCCTTACCTCATCGCCCTGGCGGCTTCGTCCAACGTCGGCAGCGCCTGCACCATCATCGGCAACCCCCAGAACATGCTGATCGCCGTCAACTCCGGCATCGGGTTCCTGCCGTTCCTGAACGCCCTGTGGCCGGTCTCGCTCCTGGGACTGGGGGCGGTCTACCTGGTGGTCAGACTCGTCTACCGCCGGGATCTGGCCCCTAAAAGGTTCGAACGCCGTCCCGAGGCCAACCCGCCGCACCTGCGCAGCTGGATGTTCCTGGCCTCGGCCGCCACCGTCGTCCTTTTCCTGGCGCTCCTGATCCTGGACTACCCGCCGCCGCTGGCGGCCGGCGGCTGCGCCTCTCTGCTCATCATCGCCGGGGCCAGAAGGCCCCGGGCGGCCCTGCAGAAGGTGGACTGGGAGCTGCTGCTCTTCTTCTCCGGTCTGTTCGTCATCGTGGCCGGGATATCCGAGGCCGGGTTCACCGGCCGGGCCTTCGGGCATTTCCGGACGCTCTTCCACGGGGGGAGGCTGGAGCACCTGGCCTGGCTGACCGCCTTCTCCACCGCCCTCTCCAACCTGGCCAGCAACGTGCCGGCGGTGATGCTCTTCCTCAAGTTCATCCCCGGGCTGGAAAACCCGAAGTTGTTCTGGCTGGCGCTGGCCATGTCCTCGACCCTGGCCGGCAACCTGACGGTCATCGGCTCGGTGGCCAACATCATCGTCTTCGAGCAAAGCCGCAGGGAGGTCAGGATAGGCTTCCGGGAGTATTTCCGCTGCGGCCTGCCCATCACGCTGGCCACGCTGGCCATCGGGGTCGCCGTGCTGCTTTTCACGGCGCCCTGAGGAACAATTCGCTTGCTTTCCGGCGGGCGATGCGATAAAATGTACGCCAGGGTATAAAAGCTCCGGGCCGAAGGCGGAAAAAACACGCCGTCTCCGGGGAGCGTACGTTTGTTAAAAAGCATAATACCCAATACGAGGAGAACCGCCATGTCTCCCGCCAAGAAACCGGCCTCCGCGAAAAAGGCCCCCGGCAAGAAACCCAAGCTGCTCCTGCCCTCGGCCGGCAACGAGCTGGCCAGCCTCAAGATGAAGCTCAAGGTGCTGCAGCGGGTCAACGAGATCGCCGCCAGCACCTTCGAGGCCCTGCCCCTGCTGGACCGGACCATGGACCTGGTGACCGAGATCGCGCCCTCGGAAGCCGGCTCCCTGATGCTGCTCTCTCCCGACAAGCAGGCGCTGCGCTTCAGCGTGGCCAAGGGCGTCGCCGCCGGGGCCCTGCTGGGGCAGGAGATCCCGGTGGGCCAGGGCATCGCCGGCTGGGTGGCCAAGACCGGCATCCCGTTGATAGTCAACAACGTCGAGGCCGAGCCCAAGTGGAAGCGGGAGTTCGCCGACAAGGCATCGTTCGCCACACGGCGCATCCTGTGCGTGCCCCTCAAGAGCCGGGCCGAGGTCATCGGGGTCATCGAGCTCATCAACAAGGTGCGCGACGAGGACTACAACGACGACGACCTGGAGATCATCGAGCTGCTGGGGGCGCACCTCTCCACTCTGATCGAGAACAGCAAGCTCTACGCCGAGGCCAAGGAGAAGGTGGAGAGGATCTCGGCCATGGCCGACACCGCCGCCGCCATCTCCTCCAGCCTGGACGTGCGCCGGGTGCTGGAGACGGTGATGACCGTGGCCAAGGACGTCATCGACGCCGAGGCCAGCTCCATCTTCATGTACGACCAGGACCGGAACGACTTCTTCTTCGAGGTGGCCACCGGCCAGGCCGGGGAGGCGGTCAAGCAGATCCGGGTGCCCTGGGGCAAGGGGATGGTGGGCTGGGCGGCCGAAAACATGAAGACCCTGCTGGTGCCCGACGTCACCCAGGACCCACGCTTCTACTCCAAGGTCGACGAGAAGTCCAAATTCGTCACCCGCAACGCCATCTCGGTGCCGCTGCGGGCCAAGGAGCGGCTGATCGGGGTGGCCCAGGTGCTCAACAAGAAGGGCGGCACCTTCACCCACGAGGACGTGGAGCTGTTCGAGACCCTGTCCCGGCAGGCGGCGGTGGCCATCGAGAACGCCCAGCTGTACACCGACCTCCAGGACCTGTTCAAGAACACCATCCGCACCGTGGTCAGCCTGATCGACGCCAAGGACGACTACACCGCCGGCCACTCCTCCCGGGTGACCCAGTACGCCCTGATGATGGCCGACCAGACCGGCTACACCCCCGGGGACCGCGACCGGCTGGAGCTGGGGGCCCTGCTGCACGACGTGGGCAAGATCGGGATGCCGGACGCCATCCTCAAGAAACCCTCGGGGCTGACCGACGAGGAGTTCGCCATCGTCAAGTACCACCCGGTCAAGGGGGCGGAGTCGCTGGCGCCCATCAAGCAGATGAACGACATCATCCCGCTGGTGCGCCATCATCACGAGCGGCTGGACGGCCGGGGCTACCCCGACGGCCTGTCCGGCAGCCAGATCAGCACCGACGCCCAGATCGTCTGCATCGCCGACGCCTACGACGCCATGAACTCGGACCGGCCCTACCGCAAGGGGCTGGGCATGGAGGAGTCGGTGCGCCGGCTGCGCAAGGACGCCGGCACCCAGTTCAACCCGGCCCTGGTGGAGGCCTTCGTCCGGTCGCTGGAGGCGGAGGCCGATAACGGCAAGGAGGTCCGGTAATGGCGCAGCCGGCCAGAAGCAAAAGGACCACCGGTTTCCTGGTGGGCATCGCGGTGGCGGCGGCGGTGATCGTCATCACCACCCCCGGGGTGATCTTCTCCAAGCTTTTCATCATGCTGGAGAACAAGACCTACGACCTCCGCTACCAGCTGCGGGTCGAGGAGAGCAACCTGCAGGACATCGACCAGGTGGTGATCGTCGAGATCGACGACGAGTCGCTGGCCAAGCTGGGCCGGTTCCAGAACTGGCCCCGGCTCTACCACGCCAAGGTGGCCGACTACCTGGCCTCGGGCGGGGCGGCGGCGGTGGCCTTCGACATCTTCTTCGTCGAGAGCGACAGCCTGATGCCCGACGTCATCCAGCTGTTCGAGGACACCAAGGCCGGGACCGTGGGCGAGCAGCTGCGGCAGGCCAAGGTGCCGCTCAAGCCCGAGCAGGTCCCCCCGGCCATAGACGCGGTGCTCTACTCCTGGGGATACGACCAGGATTTCGGCCGGGTGGCCGCGGCCAGCGGCAACGTCTACTTCCCCTTCTTCTTCACCACCGGCCCTCTCCGGGACAGCAGCGACCTGGCGGTCAGGGAGCGGGCCTTGCGTTTCGGGCCCGGGGTCACCGACAAGTACGCCTACATGCTGGCGGCCGGCGACCTCTACCGGGTGGGGCAGATGACCCTGCCGGTGCCGGTGCTGCTCCAAGCCGCCCGGGGAACGGGATACTACAACATCGAGCCGGACGAGGACGGCGTCACCCGCCGCATCCCGCCCTTCCTGGCCCTGGGCGACCGCAGCTATCCCTCGATGGACTTCCAGATCGCCATGGACCGGCTGGGCGTCGGGTCCCAGGAGGTCTCGGTGGAACTTGGGAAAGAGATCCGCTGGGGCGACAGGCTGCGGATACCGGTGGACAATGACGGCCGGATGCTGATCACCTACTTCGGGAATTACAAGAAGTTCCGCTACATATCCTACGCCGACGTGCTGATGGAGATGGTCCCGGCCGAGTACTTCCGGGACAAGATCGTCATCATCGGGGCCACCGCTGCCGGACTGATGGACCTGAGGATCGTCCCGTTCTTCAACAACTTCCCCGGACCGGAGATCCACGCCAACATCATCCAGACCCTGCTCACCGGCCAGTTCGTCAACGTGCTGCCCTGGTGGCTGAGCCTGGCCATCGTGGTGGGCTTCGGACTGCTGACGGTGTTCATCTCCCTGCGCTTCAAGCCGGTGGTCTCCGGGGCGGTTCTGCTGGGACTGGTGGCGGCCTATTTCGTGGCCTCCATCCTGCTGCTGGAGAAGATGCTCGTCTGGGTGGAGCTGGTCCGGCCGCTGACGGTGGTGGTCTTCACCAACATGGCCATCATGGGCTACCGCTTCCTGACCGAGGAGAAGCAGAAGCTCTGGATCAAGAACATGTTCCAGGGCTACATGTCCAAGGACCTGGTGGACAAGATCATGGCCAATCCGGAGATGCTGCAGATGGGCGGGGACAAGAAGGAGATCTCGGTCTTCTTCTCGGATATCAAGGGCTTCTCCAGCTTCTCGGAGAAACTGGGGACGCCGGAGCGGCTGATCGCCCTGATCAACGAGTACCTGGGGGCCATGTCCGACGTGGTGCTGGAGTACGGCGGCTACATCTCAAAGTACGAGGGCGACGCCATCATGGCCTTCTGGGGCGCCCCCACCGACGACCCCAGCCACGCCGAGACATGCATCAAGTGCGTCTGGGCCATGAAGCAGAAGCTGAACGTGCTCAATGCCGACCTGGCCAAGAGGAACATGCCCGACCTCTTCACCCGGTTCGGCATCAACACCGGCCTGGTGACGGTGGGCAACGTGGGCTCGGAGAAGAAGAAGTCCTACACCGCCATGGGCGACTCGGTCAACCTGGGCTCGCGGCTGGAGGGGGCCAACAAGGAGTACGGCACGGCCATCATGATCTCGGAGTTCACCCACGAGAAGGTCAAGGGGAAGTACCCGGTGCGGGAGCTCGATCTTTTAAGGGTGGTGGGCAAGGAGCAGCCGGTGCGGGTCTACGAGCTGCTGGGCCTGGCCGACTCCGACGTGCCGGAGAAGAAAAAGAAGTGCGTCGAGGTCTACCTGAGGGGCCTGGCCCTGTATCGGGAGAAGAGGTGGGACGAGGCCATCGCCGTCCTCAAGCAGGCGCTGGAGATAGACCCGGACGACGGCCCGTCCAAGACCTACATCGGGCGCTGCGAGGATTTCAAGGTGCTGCCGCCGCCCGAGCCCTGGGACGGGGTGTTCGTCATGAAGACGAAATAACTTTCGAGGGGATAGGGTCAAGGGAACAAGGGTATAGGGGGCGAGGGCAAAGGAAAGACATTTCCGCACCTTTTTAACGCCCGGATTTTTTCGGCGTAATTGCTGGTGACCGGGGCGGTGGCGCGGTTCGCAACTGTGCTGCGGAGGCTGGACCTGACCCCACCCGAACCCTCCCCGAGGCATGCAGAGGAAAGAAGCGATAAGGTCCCATGAACGACAGTCAACCTCTTAGTCGCGACATGTCCCATGTAATGTTGTAACACATGATAAATACCCAGAAAACCCAAGCCCCGCAGGAAATCCATCCGTCTGGCCGAATACGATTATTCACAAGAAGGCGCCTATTTCGTCACCATCTGCACCCACGGCCGGAAATGCATGTTCGGCGAGGTTATTGACGGACGGATGGAGATGAGCGAAGAGGGCAGAATCGTAATAGAAGAGATAGAAAGGACCGAAACCCTGCGGCCCGGGGTGGCGATGGACGAATACTTGGTAATGCCCAACCATGTTCACTTGGTCGTCGTACTGTGCGGGGACAACGGTAATTATCCGGACACGGCACGCCGTGTCCCTACGGGGAAACGGGCCTTCGGGAAGCCGCCGGCCGGGTCTTTGCCGACTATAATCGGCGCCGTTAAATCGGCGGTCACCAGGAGGATCAACCTGATGCCCGGCTGCGGCGGACCCGTATGGCAAGGCAGGTATTACGAGCACATTATACGAAGCTGTGCTTCCTAACGACGAGATCAGGCAATACATATTAAGAAACCCAATGAACTGGCCACGGGACGAGGATAATCCCTATAGCCAAGGGCACGACCACAACTCACAATAATCTGAATCCCAATCCCCAAAACCTGCAACCCTCAACATCAAACACGAAACTGGTTAAATGCCCGCCGCACCCTACAAAGTAAGGCTCGAGGTCTTCGAGGGGCCGCTGGACCTCCTGCTCTATCTCATCCGGCAGGAGGAGATAGACATCTACGACATCCCCATCGCCCGCATCACCCAGCAGTACCTGGAGTACCTGGAGTTCATGAAATCGCTGGATATCGAGCTGGCCGGCGAGTTCCTGGTGATGGCCGCCACCCTTCTCAAGGTCAAGTCCCGGATGCTGCTGCCGCGGCACGAGGAGCTGGGGGAGGAGGCCGAGGACCCGCGCCGGGACCTGGTCCAGCAGCTGCTGGAGTACCGCAAGTTCAAGGAGATCGCCGAGCGTCTGGGGGAGAAGGAGTACACGCAGCGCCGGATGTTCCCCCGGCCCAAGGGCGGCTTCGACAACGCGGCCGAAATCATCCCGCCCGAACCGCCGGCCCCGGATGTCGGCATGTTCGAGCTGCTGAACGCCTTCAAGCAGGTGCTGGAGCGGATCGACAAGCTCAAGCTCTACGAGATCGTGGGCGAGGACATCTCCATCGAGGAGCGGATAGACTTCATCGTCCGGACCATCACCTCCCGGCGGCGGATGACCTTCATGGAGCTGTTCGAGAACGAGAAACGGCGGCTGGTGTTAGTGGTCACCTTCTTCGCCCTGCTGGAGCTGATGCGGTTGGGGAGGGTCTCGGTCAAACAGGAGAAATTGTTCGGCGAGATACTCATCGTCTGCTCGGACCAGCCCCAGGAGGGCGCCGAGCCGCGGCCGTCTCCGGCCTGAAGTGACTTGTCCCCTCTAACAAGAGGGTAACGAGGGGTTCGCCCTATTTTATTAACAAAACCAATCGGACCTTTGTCCAGATTACACCCGATAATCCACCTGCTCCTTTCACTTTCCCTCCCGGCCCTGGCCGGGGTGACCCAGGACATCGACGAGCAGGAGCAGGCCCTCAAGGACATCAGGCGCAAGCTGGCCGAGGCCAGGGAGCGGGCCGCCGAACTGGGGAGCAAGGAGAAGAACGTCCTGGCCCAGCTGGAGCACACCAGCGAACAGGTGGGGCTCACCCGCCAGGTACTGTCGGAGCTTCGGAACAAGGAGGGCCGGCTGGACCGGGAGGTAAGCGGCCTGAACCAGGGCCTGCTGGCGGCCGAGGCCAGGCTGGCCCGGCAGAACGCGGTGATGGAAACCAGGGTGCGGGACATCTACAAGCGGGGCCAGCTGAACGACTGGGAGGTGCTGGTGTCCTCGGGCTCGCTGGCCGATATCGCCAAGCGCTACAAGTTCCTCAACCTGATAGCCGAGCAGGACGACCGGCTGTGCCGCAGCATCAAGGGGGAGAGGGAGGAGATCCTCCGGGACAAGGCCGACCGGGAGGAGAAGCTGGTCATCCTGGCCCAGGTCAAGGGGGAGACCGAGCGCGAGGCCGACAACCTCCGTAGGGAGGAGGACAAGCAGAAGAAGCTGCTGGACAATGTGCGCCGGGAGAAGAATTCCAAGGAGCAGCTGGCCAGGGAGCTGCAGGCCTCGGCCAAGAGGATGCAGAAGCTGCTGGAGGAGCTGGAGCGCAGGCGCAAGGCCGAGCTCCAGGCCCGGCGGGAGCCGGCCCCGCTGCCCGGAACCACCTACATCGAGCAGAACCGGGGAGGGCTGGGCTGGCCGGTGGACGGCACCCTCCACTCCGAGTTCGGCCCCAAGATGCATCCCCGCTACAACACCGTCATCCAGAACAACGGCATCGACATCAAGTCCCGGCTGGGGGCGCCGGTGCGGACGGTGGCCGGGGGTCGGGTGGCCTACGCCGAACGGTTCGTGGGTTACGGCAAGATGGTGCTCATCGACCACCTGTCCGGGTTCTACACCCTCTACGGCAACCTGTCGGACATTTTGGTGGCGCCCGGAGCCACCGTGGTCAACAACCAGGTGGTGGGCACCCTGGGATCGACCATCGACGGGCCGATACTGCACTTCGAAGTGCGCAAGGGCGGCAAGCCGGTGGACCCGCTGGAGTGGCTGGGCAAGCGGAGGTAGGACCCAGCCTTTCTTGCCGCAGAGGACGCGGAGATAAACTCCCTGGATAACAAAAGCCCCGGCCAAAAGGCCGGGGCTTGCTGCGCGAGGAGGGGCCTACTTCCTGCCCGACAGGATCAGCTTCCGGGTGTAGGGGATCAGCCCGCCGGCGTCGATGATGGCCTGGCGCGCCTTGGGCAGCGGCACGGTGTCGAATTCCTTGCCCTTGGTGACGTTCTTGACCTTGGGGTTGCCGAGCGGAGTCGAGGCAATTATTTCAATCTCGTCGCCCTCGTCGGCCTCGATGGCGGGGCAGATCACCATGTACAGCCCGACGTTGATCGAGTTCTGTAAAAAGATGCGGGCGAAATTCTTGGCGATCACCTTCAGGCCCCAGCCGGTGAGGCACGAGGCCGCCTGTTCCCGCGAGGAGCCGCAGCCGAAGTTCTTGCCGGCCACGATGAAGCTGCCCGGCTCGACCTGCTTGGCCTTGAGCTTCTTGTTGAACTCGGCGTCGTCGACGAAGGCGTACTGCGGGGTCTCGGTCGGGAGCACGGTGGCCATGTAGCGGCCGGGGTAGATGATGTCGGTGGAGATATCATCGCCCAGTTTCAAAGCGACCTTTGCCATGGCTATTTCCTCCCTCTTTTCACCGTTTTCTTCCCTTGCTTGTCTTTGCGTTTCGTGTTCCGTGTTTTTTGCGTCTTTCCGGAGCCCTTGGGGCGACCCGGCTTTCTCGTTGGCTTTTCAGAAATGAGCGAACGGGGATCGGTGATCTCGCCGGTGATGGCCGACGCGGCCGCGGTCGCGGACGAGCTCAGGTAGACCTCGGCGTTGGGGTTGCCCATCCGGCCCTTGAAATTTCGGTTGGTGGTGGCCAGGGCCTTGTCGCCGTCGGCCAGCGCGCCCTGGTGCACGCCCAGGCACGGCCCGCAGCCGGAGTTCATCACCACCGCGCCGGCCTTCATGAAGGTCGCCAAATAGCCCTTCTGCAGCGCCTGCTGGTAGATCCTGGTGGAAGCCGGGAACACCAGCATCCGCACGCCGCGCGCCACCTTCTTGCCCTTGAGGATGCCGGCCGCGATCGCCAGGTCGTCCAGCCGGCCGTTGGTGCACGAGCCGATGACGATCTGCTGGACCTTTATCCCCTTGGCGGCGCCGACGGGCTTGACGTTGTCCACGGTGTGGGGGAAGGCGATCTGCGGCTCAAGTTTCGAGGCGTCGATCTCGACCACCTGCTCGTACTGCGCGTCGGCGTCCGGGCCGAACAACGCGGGGATGGCCTTGACGCCGGCTTCCTGCTTGAGGTAGCGCACCGTCTCCTTGTCCGGGGGCACGATGCCCGAGGTGGCGCCGGCCTCGACCGTCATGTTGCACAGCACCAGCCGGCCCGAGGTGGACATCTTCCTGACGGTCTCGCCGTGGAACTCGATCACCTTGTAGTTGGCGCCCTCGGCGGTCAGTTTGCCGATCAGGTTGAGGATGATGTCCTTGGGCTCGACGTACTTCGGCAGCGTGCCGTTGACCACCACCTTGATCGTTCCCGGCACCTCGACGTTGAGCACCTTGCCCAGCGCCCAGACCGAGGCCATTTCCGTGGCCCCGATGCCGAAGGAAAAGGCGCCCAGCGCGCCGTGCGAGGTGGTGTGGCTGTCGGTGCCGACGATCACCTGGCCCGGCAGGTCGTAGCCGCTCTCCGGCAGGATCTGGTGGCAGATGCCGCCCTCGTCGCCGCGGATGTCGTGGAACTTGGTAATGCCCTGCTTGGCCACGAACTCGCGGATCTTCTTGTGGTTGGTGGCCGTCTTGGGACTCTCGGCCGGCACCCGGTGGTCGAAGATGATGGCGATCCTCGACGGGTCCCAGACATTGGCCGGCTGGCCGGTGCCCTGGTAGATCTCTGAAAATTGGTTGATCACCAGCGCGCCGTTCTCGTGCGACATCGCCAGGTCGACCTTGGGCTCCACCACGTCGCCGACCAAGACCTTCGGCAGGCCCGCGGCCCGCGCCAGGATCTTCTGGACCATTGTCATGCCCATGCTACCCTCCGAATTGATTTATTTATGGACCGATAAATCTACATTAGTTGCGGGTTCTTTCCCATAATACGAGTTCATCATTCCCGCTTGTTTTGATAAATCCGTTTTTTATTAGAACTGTTTGCGAGGGAATGTTATTTTTATCGGTTTCCGCGGTGACCGCTTGTATTCTCTCTTGTCCCAATGCCCATTTTACGACTTCTTGAATTGCTTCCGTGGCAAATCCTTGATTTTGATATTGTTTTTCGATACCATAGCCAATTTCAACTTTCCCTAAAGAATCGGGTGGTCCTTTGAAACAGATTCCACCGATAACGGTATTGATATCCTTTTGTATGATTTGCCAATTTGAATACCAGTACTGATTTCCCAAGTCTTTTGCCATCCGAGATAATGGCTCTCGCATTACTTCTTCAAACCAATCTTCCACTTTTTCTTGTGTTACTGATACTTTCAGTATTCTCTGCAAAGCACCATTATTTTCCAAATGCATTCTGAAATGTTCGTAATCCAAAGCGATTATTCGTAATCGGGTAGTCTCAAGTTCAAACACGTGGATGCTCTTTTTAGCGCTGGTGGTTCCCCGCCATCGGCAAGTTTGCCGGGCAAAGGAGCCGTTTAAAATATATCGTGTTGTCAACCCCGTGCTGGCTCTGGTTCGAAAAATTTAGGCGACGGAAATAACGGGCATCAGGAAATTGCCGGGCGGTAAGACTTCTTTGGTTACTTTCTTAGTCATAAAGAAGTAACAATAAGGACTAGTTAGTATTAGTGGATTGCTTCGTTTGCGCAGGTGGAATAGGCTCCTCAATGACCATCCAGACACACCCCTTATTCCCCTCTTTACCAGAGGGGACGAAAATCAGATCGCCAATTTATCCTTCATCGCCTTGATGTCGTCCTTGCCGTACCCCAGCGAGTCCAGTATCTCCTCCTGGTGCTGGCCCAGCGTGGGCGGCAGGCCTACGCCCGCCTTAGGCCCTGTCTGCGTGGAGCCGTACGCCCGTTTCGGCGAAGGCAGGCTTCGGCCCGCAGGCAGGGCGTCGATGCTGCCCGGCGTGGCCGAGAACTTGGCTGGTGAGTAGTAGAGCTTCATCTTGCGCTGATGGGCAAGGCCACCTGCTCGGCGTACGAATGCGGTTTTGGAACGGCTACCTTATCTTCGATCATGCCGCGCACATGCATCTCGATGGCTTGATACATATTTTTGGCCGCCCGCTCCCGTGTTTTCCCCGTAGCCACACAACCGGGCAGGTCGGGCGAGTAGGCCGAGTAATTGCCCGCTGCCTTTTCGACTACGATCAGAAAATGATACATGTTCAATCCCCCTTCCCGGGTTTCTTCAGTTTGGCTTGTTTGAAAATGCTGCCGAGTGTGCCAGGCGCCAAGTCGTCATTGGGATGCCCGGCAACGGTCACCCGACCCGGCTTGATAGGGTGCTTGTATTGACGATGGCTGCCTTTGGAGGCCACTAAAAACCAACCATCGCTGGTTATAAGTCTCAGCGCCTCGCGGATTTTCATTAGATCGCCAGCTTCTCCTTGAGCACTTTCAAATCTTCCTTGGTATAGCCCAGCGAGCCGAGTATCTCCTCCTGGTGCTGGCCCAGCGTCGGCGGCGGGGCGTCGATGCTGCCGGGCGTGGCCGAGAACTTGGCCGACAGGTTGAACAGCTTGAGCTCGCCCAGGTCGGGATCTTTTATCGACTCGATGGTCTTGCGGTACTTGACCTGCTCGGCGTTGAGCGCTTTCTCCAAACTATAGATGTCGCCCGAGGGGACGCCCTTGGCGTTGAGCACCTCCACCCAGTGCTCGGTTGTGTCGGTCTTGAGCTTCTCTTCTAGCAAAGGCGTAAGGAGTTTACGGTTCTTCTTGCGGGTGTCGCGCTCCTGGAACCGCGGGTCGGTCAACAGCTCCGGCACGCCCAGCACGTTGGCCAGGTCCTCCCACTGCTTCTGCTGGTTGGCCGCGATGTTGATGTAGCCGTCCTTGGTGACGAAGGTGCCCGAGGGCGCGGCGGTGAAGTTGTCGTTGCCCATGACCACCGGCTGCTGCCCGCCGATCAACAGATTCGCCGCCACCCAGCCCATCAGCGGCATGATCGAGTCCAATAACGCGATGTCGATGAACTGGCCCTCGCCGGTCTTCTGGCGGTAGTAGAGGGCGGCCATGACGGCGAAGGCCGCGTTGAGGCCGCCGACGGTGTCGCACACCGGAAAGCCGGCTCTTAAAGGATGCAGGCGCTCGTCGCCGTTGACGTCCATCTCGCCGGACAGCCCCTGGATGATCTGGTCGTAAGCCGGCTTGAAGGCGTCGGGCCCGGCCTGACCGAAGCCCGAGATGGCGCAGTAGATCACTTTCGGATTGATCTTCTTTATCTCGTTGTACGAGAATCCCAGCCGGTCCATGACCCCGGGCCGGAAGTTCTCCACCACCACGTCGGCGGTCTTCAGCAGCTTGCGGAAGATCTCCTTGGCTTCCTCGGCCTTCATATTGAGGGTGATGGACTTCTTGTTGGCGTTCTGGGCCAGGAAGGAGGTTCCCATCAGCTTCTGGTTCAGGGCCGGCACCGCGCCCAGCTTGCGGGCCAGGTCGCCGCCCTCCGGGTTCTCGATCTTGATGACCTCGGCGCCCAGCAGCGCCAGGTGCATGGTGGAGAAGGGGCCGGACAGGACGTTGGTCATGTCCAGCACGCGTATTCCCTGCAGCATCTTCTTGGCCTTCGGTTTGATTAACGGTCCCGATTTAAGGATGGAACCCGACAGGTCGCGTCCCAGGAAGGACTGCACCTCCTGCGCGATCCCAAGCAGCCTGAACAAGTCGACGTCGGTGCGCCGGCCCTGGCGCTGCAGCACGTGGACGAAGTCCTCGGTGGCGATGTTGCCGGCCGCCACCTTGGTGAAGGGGCAGCCGCCCAGCCCGCCGAAGGCGGTCTCGATGTACGTCACCCCGGCCTGCATGGCGGCGAAGATGTTGGCGAGCCCTAAGCCGTAGGTGTTGTGGAAGTGACAGGCCAGCTCGACCGTGGGATCGAGCTTTTTGATCGCGCCGAATAACCGGATGACCTGCTGCGGGTCGGCATGGCCGGCGGTGTCGGCCAGGCTGATGTTGCGGATGCCGGCGTCCAGGTATTTCTTCACCATCGCCAGCACCCGCTCCTCGGGGATCGGCCCGTCGAAGCCGCAGCCGAAGGCCGACTGCACCGAGGCCTGAACCGTCTTGCCGGCGCCCTTGGCCTTCCCGGCCATCGACAGGATCTGGCCCATGGCCTTGTCCGGGCTCATGCCGGTGTTCTTCTGGCTGTGGGTCTCGGAGGCAGAGACGCCCATGCAGAACATCTCCACGCCGCAGGCCATCCCGCGCTCGAAACCCTTTTCGTTCAGCACCAATCCCGACAAAACGGTCCTGGGATTCGCCTTGCCGGCCTTGGCGTAGTGGGCGAAGAGGTCGTCGGTGTCGGCCATCTGCGGCACCTTCTCCTTGTGGACGAAGGAGCCGACCTGGACGATGTCGACGCCGGCATCCATCAGGGCGTCGATCCATTTGATCTTCTGGTCGGTGGGGACGGTCTTGCGCTCGATCTGGAAGCCGTCGCGCAGGCCCACGTCGTGGATTATGATGTCGGGCATGTTTGGTTTTGCTTGGTTTTACTTTTCTGCTGAATGTCATTCCCGCGAAGGCGGGAATCCAGCACTAAAGATTTCTAGCAAATTTCTTCTGGATTCCCGTTTTCACGGGAATGACAAGAGAATGTTTACAGCCTCTTCGCTACCGCCTCGCCCATCTCCAGGGTCTTGGCCTCGCCGCCCATGTCGTAGGTGCGGACCTTGCCATCGGCGATGACCGCGGCCACGGCCTTCTCGATCTTGTCGCCCATGGCCTTCTCGCCCAGCCAGTCAAGCATCATCTTGGCCGCCAGGATGGTGGCGATGGGGTTGGTCTTGTACATGCCGGCGTACTTGGGGGCCGAGCCGTGAGTGGGCTCGAACACCGCCAGCTTGTCGCCGATGTTGCCCGAGCAGCCGAAGCCCAGCCCGCCCACCATCTGGGCGCAGAGGTCGGAGACGATGTCGCCGAACATGTTGGTGGCCACCAGCACCGAGTAGTTCTTGGGGTTCTTCAGCAGCCACATGCAGATGGCGTCGATGTTGGCGTCATCCATCTGGATGCCCGGGTAGTCCTTGGCCACCTCCTTGCCGATGTCCAGGAACAGGCCCTCGGTGGCGCGCACCACGTTGGCCTTGTGGATGACGGTGACCTTGGGGTAGTCGAACTTCTTGGCGTGCTCGAAGGCCGCGCGGATGATCCGCTCCGAGCCCTTGCGGGTGTTTATCTTGCAGGTGATGGCGTACTGGTCCAGGGCCACGTCCTTGAAGGCGGCGAAGCCCTTGGCGTTCTTCAGCAGGCAGTCGCGGACCTCCTGCGGCACCGGGTTGAACTCCACGCCGGCGTAGAGGTCCTCGGTGTTCTCCCGGAACACCACCAGGTCGATCCCCTCCTTGTAATTTATGGGGTTGCCCGGGTAGGCCTTGCACGGCCGCAGACAAATGTAGAGGTCGAACAGCTGGCGCATCCGCACGATGGGCGAGCGGTAGACCATGCCCTTGCCCTGCAGCGATGCGTCGAGCTCCTTCTCGGCGGCCTTGACCGGCTTGGAGGTGATGGCGCCGAACATGGCGGCGTTGACCTTGCCGAGCAGGTCGATGGTGCGCTGCGGAAAGGCCTCGCCCTCCTTGCACCAGAATTCCCAGCCGATGTCGCCGTGGATGTACTCGGCGTCGAACTTGAGCGCGTCCAGCACGATCTTGGCGGCTTCCATCACCTCGATGCCGATGCCGTCGCCGGGCAGCCAGGCGATCTTGTACTTGGCCATGGGGTGCTCCTTTGCGTTTGTGTTGTTATTTTACTGCAATTGTTTCCATTAAGTCAAGCATTCGCCCGGCGGCGCCGGCGGCCGGCCCTTTCGCCCAGGCTCCTCCGGTCCACTTTCCGCATCCGGCAGTGGTCGCTGCTCACCAGGCTGTCCTGGTTGGCCCAGCGGCCGATGTGGCGGAGCAGGACCGGCACGTATCCGCTATCCGCCGCCCGGGGCAGGCGGTAGGTCACCCACAGGGCGTCCCGCCGGTCCTCCACCAGGCCGGCCTCGCGGAGCTGCCGCAGGTGGCGGGAGACGCCGGGCTGGGAGATGCCCAGCACCGCGGTCAGCTCCCCGACGCTCATGGGCTTGTCCTGGAGCATCTTGAGGATGCGGATGCGGTTGGTGTCCCCCAGGGCCTTGAAGACCTTGACCAGGTTCCTCATGCTTTTCGTTTATATAACGATATTGTTATATTGTTATCACCAATGATAGCACGGCGGCCGGAGCCCTGTCAAGCGAAATCGTACGGGGCCCGGACGGCCGATTCCCTTGCGCCGGGGCCGGGATTTGTGATATCATAGGGAACGGCCGGCGTGAGAAACCCGGCGGTAGCGGGAACTATGAGCGGGGACCGAAACGAAGGGCTGAAAAGGCTGAAGGACGACCCCCGGGCGGCCGAGCTGATCGACAACTTCGAGCGGGCGGCCGCCGGGGAGGAGCGCCTGGAGGCCGGTTACCTTCTGGCCGAGCACCTGGCCTCGTCCGGGCGGAACGACCAGGCCCGGCAGGCGCTGGAGATCGCCAGGGAGTACGCCAAGACCGAAAGACAGCAGGCGGCCTTCCTGCGCCGCGAGGCCGAACTGCTCTTCAGGGAGAGCCGGTTCGAGGAGGCGGCCCAGACGCTGGAGCGGGCCATCGTCATGCTGGGCGGAACGCCGGAGCCCATGGAGCTTTTCCGGACCTACCGGCTGCAGGCCATGGTCTACTTCCGCCAGGGATACCTGGAGCGGGCCAGGAGCTTCGGAGACGGGGCCCAGGCCATCCTCAGCACCGTCCGGGAGGGTCCCGGCCGGGAGGAAACCGAGCTGGCCTGGGCCGAGCTCCATCACCTGACGGCCCTGCTGGACGGGGCCTCGGGCAACCACGACGGGGCGGTGCTCCATTACGACCGGGAGATAGACATCCTGGAGGGGCTGGGCCGGAACGACCGGCTGGGCTCGGTCTACAACAACATCAGCGGGCTGTTGAAGACAAGGGGCAACCTGGCCCGGGCCCTGGAGTACCAGCTCAGGTCGTACCAGCTGGCCTCGCAGGGCGGCGACCTGCTGTCGGTGGCCATCTCCTGCAACAACCTGGGGGAGATTTACCACGGGCTGGGGGACCTCGGACACTCGCTTGAATACTATAAGAAATACCTGGAGCTTAACAAACGGATCTCCAACCGGGTGGGCGACGCCTTCGGCCTGGCCGGACTGGGGAGGATCTCCATGGCCCAGGGGGACCTGGCCGGAGCCGAGGGGCATTTCCGGGAAGCGCTCGACGTTGCCCGGGAGGTCAAGAGCCTGGGGAGGGAGGCCAGCCTGCTGGCGGAGCTCTGCGATCTCCTCTGCCGCCAGCGCAGGCACCAGGAGGCCGGCAATGCCCTGGACAGGGCCGTGGCCATCTGCCTGGAGACGCAGGCCTTCAGCACCCAGCGCCATCAGCTGCTGGAAGCCAGGATCAAGCTGTCCCAGGCCGCCAATGCCGCCGACCGCGAGCGCTCCAGGCTTCTGGCCCAGGCCAGGACGATGGTCGAGGGCGCCCTGGCCGGACCCATCGCGATAGAGGACGAGGAGCCCGTGACCGAGAGGGACCTGGAAAGGGAGGCCAGGCTTCTCCTGGCCGAGATATCGAGGATCGAGGGCAGGGACGACCGGGCCAGGGAGGAGGCGGGCCGGGCCTGGGCCATCGTCGAGAAGACGCTGGAGATGCTGCCGGACAAGTACCGGCCGCAGTACCTGGGAAAACCGGAGATACGCGCGGTCGAAGCGCTCCGGAAACAGCTGGAGGGGAGCAATTGAGCAAACAGCCGGTGATAGGAATGACGGCCCTGAGGAGCCCCGACCTGGAGTCCTTCCACCACATCCTGACAGGCCCCTACCTCCGGGCAATCTCGGAGGCCGGCGGCTACCCCATAGTCCTGCCGGCCATTCCCGAGAAATGCGGCCAGGCCCTGGACCTGGTGTCCGGCCTGCTGCTCATCGGCGGGGGTGACATCGAGGCCAGGCATATCGGGAAGACGAACCACCCCCGGGCGAAATTCTTCAACCCGCTGCGCGACGACTTCGAGCTGGCCGTCATCAGGGAAGCCCGGAGAAGGAGGATGCCGATGTTCGGCATCTGCCGGGGGCACCAACTGATCAACGTGGCGCTGGGCGGAGGGCTGTACCAGGACATCGCGGACGAGCAGGGCTCCAAGTTCGAGCACTACCGCGAGGACCTGCCCAACGAACCGGTGCACTCGGTGGCCGTGGCGCCCGATTCCTGCCTGGCCTCGATCATGGGGACGACCCAGGTCTCGGTCAACAGCGTCCACCACCAGGCGGTTAAGGAACCCGCCCCGGAGCTGCGGGCCTCGGCCTGGGCCCCGGACGGGGTGATAGAGGGAATCGAAGCCTGCACGCAGGAGGCCGGCTTCATCCTGGGGGTGCAGTGGCACCCGGAGCGGCTGGTGGAGAAAATGCCGGAGCACCGGACGCTGTTCCAGCGGTTCGTAAATGCGGCCGGGGCCTACAAGAACAGGTAACTTAACCGCAGAGAACGCAGAGTATAAGCATATCTTTGCGGCCTCCGCGGTAAAACTGGGGTAGTTAGCTTGAGCCAGTCCCGCATCCGAAA
>DHHE01000227.1:0-932 GCA_002403115.1 bacterium UBP2_UBA4780
GGCCCTCCTCGTAGTAGTTGTAGAACTTGCCCGCGGCATATATTGTGGTCGCCACCAGTGCCACCGCCAGAGCCAGAAGGATGACTTTCAGCTTCATGTAACGACTGTCTCCTTTTGTGTATTTTGAAATGTTCTCATATTTTTCGCCGGTTGTCAAGCAATTTTACGAAAAATCTTCGGTTTTCTTCCTGAGCGGCAACGCCTTGCCGAAGCTCATTTGAAATCAGGGGGCGGCACCGGGTAGTCCCCGGTCAGGCAGGCATAGCAGTAGTCCTCTGGCCTCGAGAAGCAGGATTTAAGCCCCTCCAGCGAGAGGTAGCCCAGCGAATCCACCCCCACAAAGCCCCTGATCTCATCCACCGATTTGGCGGCGGCAATCAGCTCGCTGCGCCGGGGGGTGTCCACCCCGTAATAGCAGGAATGGGTGATGGGCGGCGAGGCTATCCGCAGGTGGATCTCAGCGGCGCCGGACCCGCGGACCATGCCCATGATCTTGCGGGAGGTGGTGCCGCGGACGATGGAGTCGTCCACCACCGCCAGGCGCTTGCCCTGGATCAGGCTGCGGTCAGGGTTGAACTTCAGCCGGACGGCGAAGTCCCGGATGGCCTGGGTGGAGCCGATGAAGGTCCGGCCTATGTAATGGCTTCTGATCAGCGCCAGCTTGTAGGGGATCCCGGCCTGGACCGAGTACCCCAGGGCGGCGTTGTTCGAGGAATCGGGCAGGGGCATCACCAGATCGGCCCTGGCCGGGTGCTCCCGGGCCAGCGCCTGGCCCAGCATGAAGCGCTTCTGGGCCACGCTCTCCCCGTAGATGACGCTGTCCGGGCGGGAGAAGTAGATGTGCTCGAAAACGCAGTGAGCCAGCCTCTTCGGCTCCCGGAGCTGCGCCGACTCCATCCCCCGCGGTGAGACCGTCACCAGCTCCCCGGGCC
>DHHE01000227.1:1030-10908 GCA_002403115.1 bacterium UBP2_UBA4780
AGGCTGCCCATGGCCAGCGGCCTGATGCCCATGGGGTCGCGGAAAACGAAGAGCGCCCCGTTGAAAAGCAGGATGGCCGAGTAGCTGCCCCGGACCTCGTCCATCATCAGGCCGACGGCCCGGGCCGCGTCCCCGGTCTGCTCGTAGTGGTAGGCGATGGTGGCCACGATCACCTCGGCGTCGTTGGCCCCGTAGGGGGTGAAGCCCCTCGACCTGAGGAGGCGGGTCTGCTCCAGCATGTTGGTGACGTCGCCGTTGGAGACGATCACCATCCGGCCGTGCCGGGTGTCGGCGTAGTGCGGCTGGGCGTTGGCGGTGGAGCTGTCGCCGGCCGTGGGGTAGCGGGTGTGCCCGATGCCGACCGTGCCCGGCAGGCCGGCCAGCACCCGGGGCTGGAAGATGTCGAACACCAGCCCCCGGTCCTTGTGCATCCTGGCCTCCCGCCCGTCCCAGACCGCCATCCCGGCGTTGTCCTGCCCCCGGTGCTGCAGGGCGAAGATGCCCAGATAGAGCGTCTCCGCCGCCCGCTCGAAGTTGTAGACCCCGCAGACTCCGCACATAACAGTTATGTCTATTGTTTTGAATTGTAACCCCGGGTGGGCCTGGGGCGGAATATCTCCAGTCCGCCCACCCGGCCGTCCGGGTCCATCCGGTCGCGGAGAAATCCCTCCAGCAGCATGAACTCGTCCCGGGCCGCCTCCTGGTCGAAAGCCACCGCCGCGATCTCCCCCCCTTCGATCAATCCGATTACCTCCTTCTGCCCGGCTTGCCCCAGGGCCGAGATCACCGGGTAATCGTAGGGCGTGGGGTTGTACATCCCGCCCAGCAGGTAGTAAAGCCCGGCCCTGGGGCTGAGGATGAAGGTGCCCCCGTTCCCGGCCAGCAGCGCCAGGCTGTCGGCGGCCGCCCGGCAGGCGCGCAGACCTTCGCGGTCAACCGGCAATCCCCTGAAATGACGGGTGACGGAGATCACCCGGCGGCCCGAGGCGGCGCGTAAGACCGGCCTGGCCGAAAGCACGGCCAAGCCGCCGAGGAGCACGGCCAGCACGGTTTTGCCCAACAGCGAACGCCAGGCCGCCCGGTGCGAGAACAACCCCGCCCAGGCGTATCCGATGACAAGGAGCATGGCCGGGCTGATCGAGGAGAGATGGTAACTGTCCGGCCGGGGAAAGGCCCCGGTCGCCAGGGCCGCGGCAAAAACCAGCACCCAAAGGGTTTCCCGTCCCCGCCGGCGCCTGGCCATCCAAAAGGCCGACAGCAGGCCGAATGCCGCCAGGGGCAGGGCGGCCAGGGCCAGGGTATACAGGCTGCGCAGGCTTTCCACCGGTGACGAGGAGCCGATGCCCGGGATCTGAGTTACGAGCACATCGAAATAGGATATGCTGCCCTGCCGCAGATAGCTGCCCTTGTTGGCCAGGCCGTAATGCCACAGCTTCTCCATCCCGCCCTGGAGAACGACCGGGGCCAGGGCGGCCAGGGCGACGGCGGTGAAGGCGGCCAGGGCGATGGCCGCAGCAAAGTACCGGGGCCGGCCCGCTCCGCCATCCCGGCCCCGTCCGATGGCCAGCCCCGCCGTCAGAGCGGCCATGACCGAAAGGCCCACCGTGTACTTGGCCGCGAAACAGGCCCCGGCCGCCGCGCCGGCCAGCGCCGTCCATCTCCATTCGCCCCTGCGGTCCGGACCGAACCGTCTCAGGAAGCAGTGGAAGGCCGCCAGCCCCGCCGCCGCCGCCAGCGGGACGTAGAGCGATCCCGGGCCGCTGGCCCCGGGCCGGGCGAACACCATCAGGGCGAGCAGCGCCGCCCAGGGGATCCGCCCGCCGCCCGTCAGCAGCCGGTGGGCGGAGAGCGTCAGCCAGACGGTCGCTCCGAAGCAAAGAGCCTCCAGCGTCTTGACCGCCAGCAGCTCGGTCCCGGCCAGCTTCACCGCCAGCAGGCCCATCCAGGCCGCCAGCGGCGTGGTCCCGAAGAAGATGTCGCGGTAGAGGACCTCGCCCTGCGCCATCCGGTTCAGCACCTGGAGGAACCAGGGTTCGTCGTACGGGTTGAAGCCGCCGCCGGCGCCCAAAAGCAAGCCGGCAAGCCCGGCGGCCGCGGACAGCATCAGGTTCAGCCGTCCCGCCCCCGGCGGCGGAGGCGTCGCCGCTTCAGCCCCCCCGGTCCGTGGCATCGTCCTGCTGGCCATTGCCGTATAGTAGCTGGCGCCGCCAGTGCGCCGCCCACCACAGGGCGCATAAAGCGGTGGCCGCCCTTTTCCACGAGCTGTAGGCCGAGCCCCCCCCGGGCCGGACGTCCCTGGACACCGGAATGCTGGTCACGGGCAGGCGGCAGCAGCCGATCATGGCGACCACGAAAGGCTTCGGGGCGTGGAGGTCGAGCAGGCGGCGCCTGACCCTCCGGTCGAAAAGCACGAACATCCCGGCGTCACGGGGCAGCCCGGTCATCTTATGCAAAGCCCACTTGAACAACCTCGAGGTCATCAGCCGGCCGCTCGATTCGTACCTCCCCCTACGCCCGGCGAACACGGCCGCGTAACCCCGGCCGGCCGCCTCCAGCAGCCGGGGGACGGCCTCGGGCGGGTCCTGGAGGTCGGCGTCCATCACCGCGACGGTCAAGCCCCGCGCCAGGCGAATGCCCGCCATCACCGCCTGGTTCTGGCCGTAGTTGCGCTTCAGCCTGACTGCCCTGACCCGGGCGTCGCCTCCGGCCAGGCCGGCGGCGGCCTCGAAAGAACCTTCCCGGCAGCCGTCCACCACCAGGACAAGTTCATGGCTGACTCCGGACCGGTCCAGGGCCTCGGCCAGGCGGCGCTTCAGCTCCGGCAGGGTGGCGGCGTTGCGGTAGACCGGGACCACCACGCTCACCGCCGGGGCGCCCTCAGTAACCGGCTTCGACATCGACCACGTTCAGTAGCGGCAGGCCGGAGGCATAGCGCCGCAGGTTATCCTCGAACAGGGGCTCCCAGCGATAGGGGGGTCGTTCGCGGCTTCGGGCCACGTGGGGAGTGACCAGAAGGTTCGTCTCGGACCACAGCGGGCTGTCCACGGGCAGGGGTTCTGAACCGAAGACGTCCAGGGCGGCGCCGCCGATGCGGCCCGAGCGCAGGGCCCGCAACAAGGAGGCTTCCTCCAGGGTGCCCCCCCGACCGATGTTCACCACCAAGGCGCCCGGCTTCATGGCCTCGAAGGCGGTGCTTTCGACCATGTTCCCGGTGTCCGGGGTAAGCGGAAGGGCCATGGCCAGGAGGTCGGCCACGTCCAACTCCCGCCGCCAAGCGTCGCCCCAGACCACCCTGACGCGGGGATCGGAACCGTCGGGGATCCCGGCCCGTCTCCTGGCAGCGGTCACCTCCATGCCCAAGTCCGCCAGCAGCCGCGCCAGCGACCTCCCCACCCCGCCGTAGCCCAGAACCAGCGCCTTGCCGTCCGCCAGGGTGCCGAGCTCCAGGGGCGACCATGACTTGTTCCCCTGCCGGTCGCGGAACAAGTGAAGACGGCGCGCCAGGGCCAGGGCCATCGCCAGCCCGTGTTCGGCCATCTCCCGGTCGTAGACGCCCTTGGCCGAGGTGACGGTCACGCCCGTGAGCCGGCCACCGGCCGAGAGCAACCGGTCCATGCCGACCGAGTTGGACTGGAACCACCGCAGCCGCCCGGCCTGGGGGAGGGTCTGCAGGAAATAACGGTTGCCCAGGATGACCTCGGCTTGGGGCGCCAGCAGTCTGGCCTGGTCCTCGTCCCCGGCCGAGGCGATCTCCGCCCCGGGGGCCGCCAGGCGCAGTTTCTCCAGGTGTCCTTCCCCCGGCGGGTAGAAAAGCAAAACCTTCAAGCCGGCCCCATCCTGGATCCGTCCCAAGCGTTGATGCAGCCTGCAAGCTCGGCCCGGTCTTTTTCCACAGCGTCCGCCCCCCTCCCCGCCGACTTGGCGATCGCCTCCCTGATGGCCGACACCCCCTTCCCCAGCTCATCCCGTCCGACATCGTTCCAGAAGGAACGCCTCAGGAAGGAAAAAGAACATCCCAATCTGGCCATCTCCCCCATCAGCAGCCGGCACGGTATGGGGCGGCCGCGATCCGGCATGGTCAGTCCCCCGAACCCGAAGGGGACATTGAAGCAGCCCCGGATCCTTTCCACCGTGCCGTCGACCACCGCCCGGAAGATGTTGCGCTCGCCCCGCTCGATGGCCAGGTCGTTCAGCCCCACATAAACGCGCGAAAGGGGGAGGTTTCCCAGCTCCTGGCAGGCCCCGATGGCGGCCAGCGTTTCCACCAGGATCCCCACCCGGCAGCGGCCCCCGGCCATTCTCAGGACCCCCTCCACCTCGGAGGCCGAACGCACCATGGGCAGCAGCAGCTCGTCGACCCCGGCGGCCACGGCCTGCTCCACCTCGCCGGGCGTGTGCCCCCCGAACCCGTTGATGCGGCAGATGACGGAGGCCGCCGTGGACCGGCGGACCCTGGCCAGATCGTCCGCGGTGTCGTAGTTGATCTGGGTGTCGGCGCTGGTCTGCCGGCCCTCCTTGCCGATGTGCTCCCAGTCCACGATGATGCCGGATACGCCGGCCTCCACCGCCGGGACGATGAAGCCGGGATCGGTGGAGAAAAGGAGCAGCTCGAACTCTCTTCCCGTCATCACCGTTTCCCGGCCAACGCCACCAGGCTGGTGCCCCACGGCCAGCCGATGCTGTCCTGGAAGCTGGCCTCGAAGCGGTTGACGTGCTCCAATATCCGGTTGACGGCCGGGTGGGGCCGCTCCTCCCTTTCCCGCCAGTCCGATCTCCGGCGATCCAGAATCCTGGACGCGGCCGCGGCCGGGAAAAGCGCGAATTGGTAGTACTTCAGCTGCCTCACCTCGAATCCGTTCTTGTTCAGCAGGGCGGCCGCGCCCCGCTTCGAATAGCGCCGCCGGTGGCCGGCCTCCTCGTCGCGCCGGCTCCACAGTAAATCGAAAGCCGGAACGCTCAGCAGCAGGCGACCGTCGGGCTTTAGGATGCGCCTGATCTCGTCCAGAGCCAGTAAGTCGTCCACGTGCTCCAGGAAATCCAGGGCGACCGCCAGATCGAAGGCGCCAGGCCTGAAGGGAAGCTTCAGTCCGTCGGCGCCGACGAAACGCAGTGTCCGGCCGCCGGCTCCGGTCTGGGCGCATTTGCCCGTGACCTGGTCCACCCCGGTCACCCGGTGCCCCTGTTCCGACATCCACCGGGACAGGCTGCCGGTTCCGCTGGCCAGTTCCAGGACATCCGCGCTCCGGCCGCCGGTCGCCGCCCGCAGCATCCGGCTTACGATGTCCCGGCGCCCGGCGTACCAGAAGTGCCAGCCTTCCAGCCGACGGATGCGGTCGACCATCTCCCGGTTGGCGCCGGGCCGGCTGGGCTCAACCCGGAAAGCCATCCGGTTGCGCGGAATGATTGACTGGGCAATACGGCATTTATCGCCAGCTGTTTCAGTCGTTCCGGCGGCAGGTCACTCGAGGCTGGGCTCAGTCGTACTCGTGGACGAACAGCCCGCTCTTGAGCTTGGGCTCGAACCAGGTGCTCTTGGGGGGCATCACCCGGCCGGAGTCGGCCACCGAGATCAGCTGCCTGATGGTCACCGGGTGCAGGGAGAAGGCCGCGGCGTATTCGCCCGAGTCCACCAGCCGCTTGAGCTCCCTGGTCCCCTTGATGCCCCCCACGAAGCCCAGACGCTTGTCGGTTCGCGGGTTCTCGATGCCCAGGACGGGCCTGAAGAGATTATCCTGCAGGATGGAGGCGTCCAGCCGCTTCACCGGATCGCCGGCGTCGAAACTCCCCGGCCTGGCCTTGAGGAGATACCACCGGCCCTTCAGGTACATGGAGAATTTCCTTGCCCCCCCGGGGCGGTCCGGGCCGTTTGGGGACACGAGAAACTTGGAACTAAGGCTTCTCAGGAACTCCTCCGGGCCCAGCCCGTTCAGGTCCCTGACCGCCCGGTTGTAGGCCATGATGTTCATCTGGTTGTCGGGGAAGATGACCGTCAGGAAGAAGTTGTATTCCTCCCGGCCGTTGTGCCGGGGGTTTTTCGACTTCCGCTCCTTCCACAGCCGCCAGGCCGCGGCCGAACGGTGGTGGCCGTCGGCCACGTAGAGGCGCTTGAGCTTGGCGAAGAGGCCGGCGATCCTGGAGATCACCCTGTCGTCGTCCACCACCCAGAGGGCGTGCTCCACTCCGTCGTCGGACTTGAACTTGTACTCCGGCCTCTTGCGGCACCAGGCCTTGACCATCTTGTCGACGGCCGCCTGGTGCGGGTAGGTGAAGAACACCGGCTCGGTGTTGGCGTTTATCTCCGAGATGTGCCGGGTGCGGTCGTCCTCCTTGTCCGGCCGGGTGTGCTCGTGCTTCTTGATGACGTCGCGGTCGTAGTCCAGGGCCGAGGCCGCGGCCACCAGCCCGGTCTGGGAATGCGTCTTCTTCCGGCCCGCTCCGGCCAGGGGCATCACCTGCTTGTAGATGTAGAAGCAGGGTTTGGCGTCCTGGACCAACCAGCCGTTGTCCCGGAACTTCCGGTAGCTGATACGGCCCTGGTCGTAGACTTTGTCCTCGTGCTCGTCGATCCCGTCCGGCAGATCAATCTCCGGGCGGCTGACGTGCAGGTAGTTCTTCTCCCGGCCCCAGGCGATCTCCCGGGCCTCCCGGCTGGAGACCACGTCGTAGGGCGGGGCGGCTATCTGCTTCACCAGGCTCTTGGGGGGGCGGACGCCGCGGAAGGGTAGGACGATGGCCATTGGCGCACCTCGTTTTGGCTCAAGATCTTGTTTTCAACTCAAATTTTAATACATTTTGCCTCAAAAAGCAACTTGACCGGACGAAAAGAGAAGCGCCCTTGAGGGGCGCATCGTTATCGGATTCCGTAAAGACTCCTTCATCCTTCGCTTTCGGACGTTCCTCCCAGCCTGGATATCCTCCGGTCCACCTCCTCGGGCGAGAGTTCGGCGAAACGCTTGGGCAGGAACCGGGCGTCGGTGCACTCCTTGACCGCCAGCATGTCCATCAGCTCCAGCCTTCGGGTATGGGCCGAGGGCCGGAACTCCCCGGCCACCTCTTTCAATATCTCGGGCAGGGCCCTCCCCTTCCCCTCCTGAAGAGCGTGCTCGCGAACCGCCCGGACGATTATCCCCTCCAGCTCGTTTCCGCTGACCGGCTCCTTGAACGAGAGCCTGGGCAGCTCCCCCGGCTTGATTTCCAGCCCCAGCTTTTTTGCCATGGCCGCGAAAAGTTCGCCGACCTCGGCCTCCTCCACCGGGGGGAACAGGGGGATGTGGACGTCCAGCCTCCCCTGGCGCTTGAGGTCCACCTCCAGCAGGTCGGGGCGGCTGGTGGCGAATATCCAGATTATCTTGCCGCGGTTGGCGGTCTCGGCCATCTCCCGGGCCAGCATCCCGTAGACCCGGCCCGAAAGGCCGGCATCCCCCTCGCCTCCGCCCCTCTTGCCGGTGGCCTGGTCGGCCTCGTCCACGAAGACCACCACCTGGCCCAGGGCCTTGAGGATGCTGAATATTTTTTCGAGATTTCCCTCGGTGGCCCCCACCCACTTCTCGCGGAAGTTCTTCATCTCGACGAACGGGATGCCGCACTCGCCGGCGAAGCACTGCACCAGGTACGTTTTGCCGGTCCCGATGCGCCCGGTCACCAGGTATCCCATGGGCAGGGCGTTGACGGCGCCCTGGCGTATCAGCTGGGCGTCCTGCCGCAGCCATTTCTTGGCCTCGACGTGGCCGGCCACGTCATCCAGGGTCCTCCGGCTCTCCATGAACTCCAGCCGGCCCATGGCCTCCTTCTCGATGGTCTCCTTGCGCAGACGGCTAAGATACTTGACGGTGATCCTCTCCCGGTTGCGCAGGGCCCGGCGCAGGATGTTCCGCGAGGCCACCCGGCTCATGCCCACCAGCTTGGCGGCCAGGTTCGGCAGGTCGACCTCAGAAAGCTCGGCGAACTCCTTCTCCGGCTCCACCAAGTCCGTCAGGAACCCCAGCAGCTCCTCCCTGTCCGGCAGCTTGATCTGGATCTTGGCGCTGTAGGGGCTGTTGACCACCTGCTCGTGGAGGTCGGCCAGGCTCTCGGTCAGGAGGACGGTGGCCAGGTTGGCCCCGGTCAGGGTCGAGTCCTCGGCCCAGTTGAGGATGCGGATGAGGTTGGTGCCGGCCTCCCCGGCCATGTAGATCGACTCGCCCCGGGGCGCCAGCAGGTGGGCGTGGTCCAGGATCACCGCCGCCGACTTGGCGCCGGGCAGCTTGGGATTGCGCTGCTTGGCGGCCACGCTGCCCAGGAACCGGTCCAGAAGCTCCAGGGCCTGGAGCGGCTGGCGCGGCAGCATGCCGGTGGACTCCAGGGCCCTGCTCCCCGACAGGCCGCCATCCGAGGCGAAGCTGGTGCCGTGGAACTTGTCGAAGGCCTGCAGGTAGCCGAAAAAGTGCTCCCCGCCCTTGTGGAACCGGAAGCCGCGGCACCGGTCGAAGCCCGCCACCACCTCGAAGGGTTCGAACAGGACCTCGGCCAGGTACTGGGACAGCGGCATGAAACGGGGGTTCCTGCCGTCGGGCGCCGCCACAAGGTCGTTGATGTTGCCGAACAGCACGAACTGGCTGACGGTGTCCGACTTGAACACCCGCCGCATCTCATCGGCCCATGGCGTTAACTTGGCCGCGCCCATCATCCCTCCTTAAGCCTTAGCGGCGTGTCCAACAGATTCCGGGGCATGGTGGCCTCCTCCAGGCCGCCGAACAGCTCGCCGTGCTCCGACATCCACTTGCTGGTGCCGTGCAACGACTGCATGACCCCGTCCAGCCTGACGGTCAGCGATTCCGGATCGCTGGACATCGAGGCCTCCTCGTTGAGCAGCCTGACCTGCTTTTCTATCCTGTTCAGTTCGGCCTCGATGACCTTGAGGCTCCCTCCGGCCTTGTCCAGGTTCTCCAGTCGCTTCTTCTGGATCTCCAGGGTCCCCTGCAGGGAGCGGTGCATGGCCGAACCCTCGCTCTCCTTTTCCATCTGTTCGGCGATCCGCTTGATCTCCTCCTCCAGCTCACCGGCCTTGACGCTTTCGGTGATGGATTTGGTGCGGATCTTGGTGTAGAGCAGCCTGAGGAACATCCAGACCATCTGGTTGAGGCCTCCGGTGCGCAGGTCGCCCATGGCCGCCCCGGCGTTCAGGGCCTCGGTGTTGGCGATTATCTTCTGGCAGACGTCCACCAGCCTCCGGTAGCGTTCCTGGGANNTCTCCTCCATGAAGGCCCTGCCCTGTACCAGCTTCTGGAAGCGCGGCTCGCCGGCCATCAGGCTCAGGTAGCCGGCCTCGAAGGCCAGTCCCAGAAGCCAGAAGGCCGGGTGGCCCAGGCCCAGTATGCCGAAGCCCACCAGGGCCAGGACGTTGAGCGGCAGGTGCCCCATCCCCGGCACCCGGTAGCGCCAGGAGAAGGCGGCCTTGACGTAATCGAGGAAACCCAGCTCTTCGCTTTTCATGGTTTATATCAAACAGGTATGCGGCGTCAGCCTTCCTCGATCTTGCGGAAGGCCTCGGAGACCTCCTCCACCCTCTCCAGGAATTCCGGGGTGCGCTGGATCTCCAGGGGGTGGACGTGCGGCTCGGGCACCGGCAGGTCCTTGAACTTGACGGCTATCCTCCCCGGGGCCTTGGAAAACAGCCAGATGCGGTCCCCGATGTAGACCGCCTCGGTGATGGAGTGGGTGACTAGGATGACGGTGGCGTGGACCTCGGTCCACAGGTCCACCAGCAGCCTCTGCATCTCCAGCCGGGTGGGCTCGTCCAGGGCCGAGAAGGGCTCGTCCATCAGGATGATCCTGGGCTTGAGCACCAGGGAGCGGGCCAGGGCCACCCGCTGCTGCTGGCCGCCCGATAGCTGGTGGGG
>DHHE01000009.1:0-11172 GCA_002403115.1 bacterium UBP2_UBA4780
CGTCCGATTTCCCAGGCCCGGTTACCCGCGGAGCACTCCATTTCATCCTATAGGAAAAACAAGACATGTTCTCATCCCTTCCCGCAAACGCCGAGAAACTGCTGTCCTGGAAGTGGCCGGAGATCGAGCCATATTACCAGGACCTCAAGCAGAGGGAGCTGTCTCCGGATAACGTCGACCGGTGGATGGCCGAGTGGTCGCGCATCTATTCGCTGGTGGACGAGGTCTACAACCGCCTCTACGTGGCCAGCACGGTGGACACCGCCGACCAGGAGGCCAAACGGCTCTTCGACTCGTATCTGGATGAGGTCCAGCCCAGGTTCAAGGCGGCCGAGCAATCCCTCAAGGAGAAGCTGCTGGCCAGCGGCCTGTGTCCGAAAGGCTTCGAACTCCAGCTCAAGAAGATTCGGGTCGAAGCCGAGATCTTCCGCCGGGAAAACCTGCCGCTTCTGGCCGAGGAGCAGAAGCTCAGGTCGAAATACAGCGCCCTCACCGGCTCGCAGACCGTACAATGGCAGGGGCGGGAGACGACGGTGGCCCAGCTCAAGCCGGTTTACCAGGAGCAGGACCGGGCCCTCCGCGAACAGGCCTGGCGGCTGGCCTCCGAGCGTCAGTTGGGTGACCGGGAGGCGCTCAACGGCCTGTGGCGGGAATATTTCGAGCTGCGCCAGGCGATAGCAAAAAACGCCGGCTTCTCCAACTACCGCGATTACCGGTGGAAGCACCTGCTTCGCTTCGACTACTCTCCGGATGACTGCCTGGCCTTCGGGGAGGCCATAGAACGGGAGGTGGTGCCGGCGGCCGAGATGATCTACAGCCGCCGCCGGGAGAAGCTCGGGGTGGATAAGCTGCGGCCCTGGGACCTGAGCGTCGACCCGGACAACCGGCCGCCGCTCAAACCGTTCAGGGACATGGAAGAGCTGGTCTCCAAGACCTCTCAGGCTTTCCGCCGCTTGGACCCGGAACTGGCCGGCCAGTTCGGCCTGATGGTCCAGGAAGGCCTGCTGGACCTGGAGAACCGCAAGAACAAGAGGCCGGGCGGCTACTGCACCACCCTGGCCGCGGCCAAGCGCCCCTTCATCTTCGCCAACGCGGTCGGCGTCCACGGCGACGTCCAGACGCTGCTGCACGAGAGCGGACACGCCTTCCACGCCTTCGCCAGCGCCGGCCTGCCCTACGTCCAGCAGGCCGAGGCGCCGATGGAGTTCTGCGAGGTGGCCTCCATGGCCATGGAGCTGCTGGCCGGAAGGCACCTGGGGGCCTTTTACGGCCAGGAGGACGCGAACCGGGCCTTCCGGGACCATCTGGAGGGACTGATCCTGTTCTGGCCCTACATGGCGGTGGTGGACGCCTTCCAGCACTGGGCCTACGAAAACCCGGGCCAGGCCACGGATCCGGCGGCCTGCGACCGGACATGGTCGGAAACATACCGCCGCTTCACGAGGGGGGTGGATTACGCCGGATTGGAGGATGTCTTGGAAACAGGCTGGCAGCGCAAGCTCCACATATTCATCCACCCCTTCTACTACATAGAATACGGACTGGCCCAGCTGGGGTCGGTGCAGACATGGGGCAATTCCCTGAAGGACCCGGCCGGGGGCTTGGCCGCCTACAAGAAGGCGCTGGCCCTGGGCGGCACCAGGCCACTGCCCGAGCTGTTCGCCGCGGCCGGCGCCCGGTTCGCCTTGGACGCCGGCACCCTGCGGAGCGTTACCGACCTGATCCTGGGGCATATCGGGCGCCAGTAAAAAAGCCGGCAGCAGATCTCCAGCCTACCGCCTACTGTCAGATGAACGACCAGCCGGAACAGCCGTCCCGCGACGAGATCGTCAAGCAGCTGATGATCTTCCGCCAGATCGTCGCCCAGTCCGAGGCCGACGACCGTGAGCGGACCAGGATGGAGGACGCCCTGTGGCGGACCGAGCCGCTGACCCGGGCCGTCATCGAAAACTCCCCGCTCGGGGTCACGGTACGCAGTCCCGACGGAAAACTGCTGCTGTTCAACCGGGCCTGGCTCAGGATCTGGGGGCTGACTGCGGAAAGGGCCCGGGAGCTCGACAAGCAGACCGAGGGCTGGCCGGTGGAGAAACGTTACGGCTATCTGGGCCAATGGGCGGAACCGGTGCGCCAGGCTTTCATCGAGGGCCGCGAGGTTTTCGTGCCGGAGGTCTCGCTGGAGCACTACACGCCGCGGGCGGCCGACTGGGTTTCCCTGCATTTCTACCCCATCCGCGACCAGCAGGGCCGGGTGGAGCAGATGGTGACGCTCACCCAGGACATCTCCTCGCGAAAACTGGCCGAAGGCGAGTTGGAATCGGCCCGGGCCCGGCTGGAGCTGCTGCTGCACAGCACCCCGGCCGTGATCTTCAGCAGCCAGATCCAGGGAGGCACAACCTTCATCAGCCAGAACGTGTCCCAGGAGCTGGGCTACGCCGCCGGCGAATGGCTGGCTGACCCGGCCTTCTGGCGCAGCCGGATCCATCCCGAGGAACTGGCCGCCATGGAGGCCACCGGGCTGCCGTTCCCGGAGGCCCGGGCCAGGATCAGGGAATACCGCTTCCGCCATGCCGACGGGATCTACCGCTGGCTGTACGAGGAATCCAGGCCCATCCCGGTTCCGGCCGGGGGCGAGCCAGAGGCGGCCGGGTATTTCATCGACATCACCGCCCGCAAATGGGCCGAGGAGACCCTGCGGGAAAGCGAGCAGCGTTTCCGCACCCTGCTGGACGGCGTGCGCGACATGGTTTTCACCGTCCACTCTGACGGGACCGTCACCATGCTCAACCCGGCCTACCGGGCGGTGACCGGCCGGCCAACGGAAGGGATGATCGGCCGGCCCCTGGCCGAGCTGGTGCATCCCGACGACGCCGGCCTGGCCGGCCGGCTCACCGGATCCTGCCTGCGGGGCGAGGTCCCGCCTCCGTTCGAGGCCCGCGTCCTCGCCGTCGGGGGGGACATCCTGACTTTCGAGTTCCACGCCACCCCCCTGTTCAAGGACGGGGCGGTGACCGGCCTGCTGGGCGTGGCCCGGGACGTTACCGTCCGCAAACGGGCCGAACAGGAGCTGCGGAGCTCCGAACAGTACTACCGCGACCTGTTCGAGAACGCCCACGACCCGATCATCGTCTTCGACCCTGGCGACGAGCGGGTGCTGGACGTCAACCGGCGGGCCTGCCAGGTCTACGGCTTTTCCCGCGACGAGTTCCTGGAACTTTCCCTGGATGGCATCTCCCGCGACCCGGTCCGGGGGAAGCGGCAGATAGAGGAGACAATGCGCGCCGGCTCGTACGTCAACTTCGAGACCGAGCAGAGGCGCCGGGACGGCTCGCCGATCTTCATCGAGGTCAACGCCTCCATCGTCGATTTCGGCGGCCGCCCCGCCATCCTGTCGGTCAACCGCGACGTCACCGAGCGGCGCCAGGCGGAGCAGGCGCTGCGGGCCAGCGAGGAACTGAGCCGGGCGGTGATCGAACACTCCCCGATAGGCATTTCGATCCGCAGCCGGACAGGGAGGCTGCTGGCCTACAACAGGGCCTGGCAGGAGATCTGGGCCATGTCGGACGGCGACGTCCGGCGGGACCTGGAGACCGAGCGCGCCGAATTCCGGTTCGACCCGCTCGACAACTACCTGGGGGAGTGGCTGCCGCGGGTGGAGCAGGTCTACCGCGAGGGCGGCATGCTTTTCATACCGGAGCTGGAGATCTCCAAGCCGGCCTTCGGCGGGACCAGGCACATCTCCCAGTTCTTCTACGCCATCCCCGACGCCCGGGGCGCGGTGGAGCGGATGGTGGTCACCACCCAGGACATCACCGAGCGTCGCCAGGCCCTGCAGGAGATCACCATCCTGGCCCAGGCGGTCAAAAGCACCTCCGAGTGCATCTCCATCACCGACCACAAGGACATCCTTCTTTTCGTCAACGACGCCTTCTGCCGGACCTACGGCTACCAGCGCCAGGAACTGGTCGGCCGCCACATCGGGATGGTGCTTTCGCCCCGGCAGCAGCAGCCGGGCGCGACCGAAGTGCTGCGCAGGACGCTGGAGGGGGGCTGGCAGGGCGAGCTGCTAAACCGCCGCAAGGACGGAACCGAGTTCCCCGTCTACCTGTCGACGGCGGTAGTGCGCGACGAACGGGGCCTGCCGGCGGCGCTGATCGGGGTGGCCCGCGACATCACCGAGCAGAAGCGGGCCGAGGCCCAGCGCGAGCGGTTGAGGGAGGCCATGGTCCAGGCGCAGAAGCTGGAGGCCATGGGCGTCATGGCCGGCGGCATCGCCCACGACTTCAACAACCTGCTGACAGTGATCCAGGGAAGCACCGAGATGCTGCGGTTGAGGCTGCCGGGGGACGAGACTCTGCTGACCGAGGCCTACCGCATCAACGCCGCCGCCGCCGGCGCGGCCGACCTGACCCGGCAGCTGCTGCAGTTCTCGAGGCGCCAGCCGCTGGAGCTGGCGGCCTGCAACGTCAACCGGGCGGCCGAGGAAGCCCTGCGCGCCATTGGCGGCAGACTGCCGGACAGGGTCCGGGTCGAGGCCAGCCTGGCGGACGACCTGCGGCCGGCCCGGGCCGACGCGGCCGGGATGGGACAGGTGCTGGCGGCGCTGATGGCCAACGCGGTCGAGTCCATGCCCCAGGGGGGAACCCTGGTCATCCGCACTTCCAACGCCGATCTGGACGAGGCCGAGGCCGCGGCCATGCCCGGCGCCCGGCCCGGCCGGTTCGTGCGCCTTTCGGTGTCCGACACCGGCGCCGGGATCGCGCCCGAGCACCTGCCCCGGCTGTTCGAGCCGTTCTTCAGCACCAAGGGGCCGGGCCGGGGCCTGGGTCTGCCGGCCTGCTACGGCACCGTCGCCCAGTTCCAGGGCTGGATCGACGTGGCCGGCCGCCACGGTTCCGGAGCCGAGTTCAACGTATACCTTCCGGTCCACAAGGCGGAGCCGGCCCCGGAGGCCCCGTCGCCGGCCGCGGCCCCGGCCGACGGACGGCAGCGCCTGGTACTGATGGTCGAGGACGAACCAGGCATCATGAAGGTATTTTCGAGCATACTCAGGATGAAGGGCTACCGGGTGGCCGAGGCGGCCGACGCGGCCCGGGCCCGGGAAGCGTTCGGGCGGCAATCCAGCGAGATCGAGCTGGTCTTCAGCGACATCCTGCTGCCGGACGGAAACGGGCTGGACCTGGTCGGGGAGCTGACGGAACGGAAGCCCGGCCTGAAGGTGTTGCTCACCAGCGGCTTTGCCGGCGACGACCAGCGCCTGCAGCGCATCAAGGAAATGGGCTACGCCTTCCTGCCCAAGCCCTACAACCTGCACCAGCTGCTGAAGGCCCTGGCGGCGGCGCTGGGGTAGTGCGATGGGGCAAGCGATCGGCGGAATGGACCTGTATTATTTCTCCGGCACCGGCAACACCCTGCTGGCGGCCCGGGAGATGCAAAAAACATTCGGGGCGCGTGGGATCGAATGCCGCTTGAGAAGGATCGAGTCCTCGGACCCGGCCAAGGCCGACCCGGAGCGCGCCCTGGGGCTGGGTTTCCCCATCGCCGCCTTCACCACCTACCCGCTGGTCTGGGATTTCGTCAGCGGACTGCCGCAGGCTCAGGGGACGCCGGTCTTCGCCTTCGCCACCATGGCCGGGATGTCCCTTTGCGCTCTGGGGCCGCTGAAACGTATGCTCTCGAACAAGGGCTACCGTTCGGTGGGGGCAAAACAATTCATCATGCCGTCCAATCTTTGGATAAAAAAGTACAATCCGAGGAAAACGGAGAAGCAAATTGTGAAGGCCCTGGCCAAAGTTCGCAGGTTCGCGAACGACCTAGCCGATGGCAGGGCGAAGTGGGTGAAGTTTCCGCTGATGCCAGACCTCTTTTTCCCGCTGCTCAGGAGCCGGCATGTCTGGCGGAGCACGCCCGGTTACGTCAAGCTCAATCCCGGCAAATGCACCAACTGCGCCCTGTGTCTGGAGCTTTGCCCGGCCGGCGCCATCCAGCTGAACTCGGACGTCCGGATAACCGACAAGTGCCAGTTCTGCCTGCGCTGCATCTCCCATTGCCCCCAGGAGGCGCTCTATTACAGCAAGGACCAATACCAGCGGTATAGGCCGGTGAAGGCCGAGGATCTGATAACTATATACGATTAGGAATAATCCATGACCTGCGCACCGTCCACCGTTTGCTTCCTTATATGCTTGATGGCTGCGGCCGGGCCGTCACTGGCCCGGGCCGCCAAGGCTCCCCAGCCGCCCGCCGACAGCGCCGCTCCGGCCCCGAAGATACTGGTCGCCTACTACTCCCGCACCGGCACCACCCGCGCCGTGGCCCAGGAACTGGCCTCGCGGCTGGGAGCCGATCTCGAGGAGATCGTGGACACCAGGGGCCGGAAAGGATTCTGGGGCTGGCTGGGGGCCGGGCGGGACGCGTCGAAAAAAAGCAAGACGACGATCGCCCCGGTAAAGCGCGACCCGGCCGGCTACGACCTGGTGGTGCTGGGAACTCCGGTATGGGCCTGGAACATGACCCCGGCCATCAGGACCTACATTCTGGCCAACCGTGACGGGTTCAAGCAGGTGGCCTTTTTCTGCACCATGGGTAAGAACGGGGACGTCAAGACCTTCGCCGGGATGGCCGAACTCTGTGGCCAGAAGCCCCTGGCTGCCATGGCTCTGAGGACGGAGGAGGTCAAGATAAGGCAGTACCAATCCGGGATAAACAAGTTCCTGATCGCGCTTAAGGACACGGTCGATCGTCAGGGGGGTTGGAATTGAAACACCTCAAAGGCTTCTTCCGCATGCTGGGCGCCATGTTCGGCGGCAAGTACAGGAAGGCGCCCTGGCGATCGGGCCTGATGCTCGGCCTGTTCGCCGTCTACCTGCTGGTGCCGACCGATTTTATTTTGGACGCCATTCCGGTGCTGGGGTTCGCGGACGACGCCGCGGTCTTCGGGGTCCTGCTGGCGGCGGCCAAGAGGGACGTGGACAAGTTCCTGGAGTGGGAGGCCGGGCCCAGGTAGGCGGATGCGGCCGAACTTGAAAGGCAAAAGGCTGGAGCCATGGACAACGGGACGATCCTGAACCAACTGCCCATAGACCGGACGGTCTGCCTGACCGACGTGAAGGGCGAGCAGTCGGACAAGGTCCGGAAAAACCAAGCCAAGCTTCTGGGGAAGCTCGGCTCGTTCCTTCAGAAATTCCTTGAGCCGGAGGAGCGCATCCTATACGCCTCGCCGGCCGTGGCCCCGATATCCGCCCTGGAGCAGTTCTTCAAGGGCTGGCACGTCTACTACCTCAAATCCTGCGCCCTGGTCTTCACCAGCCAAAGGATAATGTGCCTGCCGACGACCACCGGAGGCAAGCCGCGCCGGATGCTATCCCAGGCCCGCTACGGCGACCTGGCCGGGTTCAAGGTCAAGGGCCTGCTGGGCGGCACCTTGGAACTGGCCTACAAGGGCGGCCGCAAGGAAACGTTCACCATCCAGTCCGGCGGGGACCGCAAGAAGATCGAATCCTTCCTGGGCCGGCAGGTCCCCGGAGGCGTCTCGACGGACAGGCGGGACCGGCACTCCCTGTGCCCGCGCTGCGCCAAGCCGCTGGCCAAGGACAAATACCTCTGCCCCTCGTGCCGGCTGGCCTTCAAGACGCCGGCCCAGGCCTTGCGCTTCGCCCTGCTGGTGCCGGGAGGCGGGTTCTTCCTCACCGGGCACGTCTGGTTCGGGGTGCAGTCGGCCCTGGCCGAGCTGATCATATTCATCCTCTTCCTCTCGACCATGGTGGCGGCCCACGGCAAGGTCGAACTGATGGGCGCCTCGATATTCATAGTGGTGCTGCTGACGCTGAACAAGCTGGTGGCCATCGACCACGCCAGGTACTACGTCAGGCAGTTCATGCCGGCTGAGAAGCCGGGAGCATAAACAGTCATTATAGCATGTCTATATGAAGCAGATTAAAGCAATAGCCTTATTATTTGTTTTTCTTATATCCTCCCCTGCATTGTCAGATTCCGGTTCTTTCGGGGGTGAGGGGGCCAATGTATTCCCTTTGCAGAGCACGCAGGTAGAAATGACCAGGGAGGATGTCCTCCTTTATCAGGAGGGTGATGAGAACAAATGGAAAGTGGAATGTACTTTTATATTCAGCAATTCCGGGAAGGAAACCGATGTGTTGATGGGCTTTCCCGATTCTCCCGAAAGGCAGGATGAAGAGGACAGCACCTGGTATGATAAAGGTAAAATAACGGATTTTTATTGTGAGGTGGACGGTGAAGAAATAGACTGGGAAGTAAAATCAGGCACAAAAAATCCTTCGGATCCAAGCCTTGAGAAATACCAGCGCGTATATGTTTGGCCGGTACGCTTTCGAGCAGGTCAAAAGCGCATAGTAAAAAACCGATATTCTATAGAAACTTCATGGGACAGCTACTGGGGTTCGGTTTATTATATTTTAAAAACCGGGGCCCTGTGGAAAGGAACAATAGGCGAGGGAACTGTCAAGATCGTGCCCTTTGGAGGCAGATTCGTCCCGGAATTCAGTAGCATCAATCCTAAATGGTATAAGATCAAAAGCGACACGGTTATCTGGCACTTCAAGAAGCTTGAACCAGAGGAGGACATATGGTTTTCCTATGACGCAACTAGCCAGGGTTGGTATTGTCGTGCCAAAGAGGCCCTTTCGACAAGATCGCCTCAGGAGGTGAAGGAGTGTTTGCATCACTTTGTAAGGAGCTTCCAAACTGGGGAATTGTCCTCGGTGCAGTATTATTTGAATAATAACTCCGAATGCGTTATCGATCTGGCGGACAGCTTGTTTTGGTTGTATCGGGAACTGGCGCCCGACAGCTACCTGATTCTCCCAGTTGCTTATCATCTCTCTTTGGCCGGCTTGTGCGATACCTTGGCCAACGATGTATATCTAAAATTGAAGGAAGGCACCATTGACGACAGCGTCAACTACCGCTTCGTCGCCATAAATGTTTGCGCTGAATATCTTGAGAAGTACTCGCTTGCCAGACAGATACTGCGGGAATTCTACCGCGACAAATTGTCGGAGGCTCAATCCAACGAGGACATGACGGTCTACGATGCGTTGGAGCGATTGAGGAAAAGCGACCTGGATTCGATAAAGGCGGATTCAGTAAGGCATAATGCACCGCCGGTTCCGGTTAACAATCCAACAGTGGATAAGGCAAAGCAGGGGTTTGGGGCCGCCATCGCCAACCATTTCAAGGCTAACTGGAGAAGCTATTTAGATACAATAGCAGTATTATCCATTTTACTGTTGGTACTAGGGGTGCCCGTGGCTGTGATTTACGTGATCTATAGGCTGGTACAAAAACAAAAAAAATAATGCCCCTCATCCCCGAAGAAATAATCGCCGAGGTCCGCCAGGCCACCGACATCGTGGCGGTCATCGGCCAGCACCTGCCGCTCCGCAAGGCCGGGGCCAACTACCGGACCCTGTGCCCGTTCCACCAGGAGAAGACGCCCTCGTTCAACGTCAACCCCCAAAAGCAGATATGGCACTGCTTCGGCTGCGGCAAGGGGGGCAACGTCTTCACCTTCATCACCGAGTACGAGAAGGTGTCGTTCGGCGAGGCGGTGCGCTCCCTGGCCAAGAAGGCCGGCATCAGGATCCCGGAGCTGCCCGGGGAGAAGCCCGAGGGCCACGACCTGCTATACCAGGCCAACGAGTTCGCCGCCCGGTTCTTCCAATCGTCCCTGGAGGGCTCGGCCGGGGCCGCGGCCCGGGAGTATCTCGAGACACGGGGGATCAGCCAGGAGACGACGGAGCTATTCCGCCTGGGCTACGCCCCCAACTCGTGGGACGAGCTCATCAAGGCGGCCGAGAGGGCGGGCCTGAGCCAGGCCCTGTTGCTGGAGGCCGGGCTGATCGTGACCCGGGAGAGGGGTTCGGGCCACTACGACCGGTTCCGCCACCGCGTCATGTTCCCCTTCTTCTCGCTGGGGGGGCGGGTCATCGGCTTCGGCGGCCGCAGCCTGGAGCAGTCGCCCCAGGCCAAATACCTCAACTCGCCGGAGACCGCCATCTACCACAAGGGCCGGGGCTTCTTCGGCTTCGCCCAGACCAAGACGGCCATCATGGACGCCGGAGCGGCGGTGCTGGTTGAGGGCAACTTCGACCTGCTGCGGCCGTTCCAGGAGGGCTATAAGAACATAGTGGCCACCGCCGGCACCGCCCTGACCCCGGACCAGGCCAGGCTGCTGTCGCGTTACGCCAGGACGGCGGTGGTCTGCTACGACCCGGACGGTCCCGGGTTGGCCGCGGCCGAGCGCTCTCTGGAACCCCTGCTGGAGGCCGGGCTGGACCCGCGGGTGGCCCTGCTGCCCGAGGGCCTGGACCCGGACGGGGTGATCCAGAACAACGGGGCCGCCGCTTTCGGGGAGGTGGTCACCCAGGCGGTCAGCTTCGTGGAATTCCGGGTGATGCGGGCCCGCAAGGCCCGCGACATGTCGCTTCCGGCCGAGAAAAGCCAGCTGGTGAACGGGCTGATCGGCCTGGCGGCCCTGGTGGCCGACCCGGTGCGGCGCAGCCTGTACTACAAGGAGATAGCCGACACCGCCGGGCTGGAGGAATCCCTGGTGGCCGACCTGGCCCGGAAACGGCAGGGGATGCGGCCCAGGGAAGGGGATCCGGCTCCGGCCGCCCCGGCTCAACGTCCGCTTGACCAGTGGGAACGCGAGATCCTGGGCCTGCTGATTCGCCGGCCCAACCTGGTGGCCCGTCTGGCCGAAAAACCGCAGCTGACGGATTTCCTCAGCCCCCAGTTCAGGAAGGTGGCGGCCAAGATCGACGCCATGTATCAGGAGACCAGCAAGGTGGACGAGCCGGGGCTTTTCCACGCCGCCGACTCGCCCGAGGAGCAGGGCCTGGTGAGCGCGGCCATCTCCCTGGGGCGGGTCTCCGAGGATTCGCTGGAGGGGGCAGAGGGTGACGAGCGGAAATTCGTCGACTACCTGCAGAACCTGGAACGGCAGACCGTCAAACCCAGGCTCAAGGCCCTGCAGACGGCCATCCGGGAGGCCCAGCGCGGCAAGGACCTGCCCCGGGAGCGGGAACTTTTGGAACAATTCAACCAACTGATAAAGGAGACTGGCAAATAGCTGCCGGGCCGGGCTTGCGGGCCGGGCCAAGGGACGGGCTGATGCCGTAAGGGGCTTATGAAGAA
>DHHE01000009.1:11270-12865 GCA_002403115.1 bacterium UBP2_UBA4780
GAGCTGGAGAACTTCATCCTGATGCTCTCCCAGACCGGGGTGGAGGTGGTCAACTCGGCCGAGGAGTTCAGCCAGATCCGGGAGGCCAGGGAGAGGGCCAGGGCCAAGGAGGCGGCCGAGGCGGTGGTGGAGGAGCCGGTGGGCCTGCGCTACGACGACCCGGTGCGGATGTACCTCCACGAGATCGGGCGGGTGCCGCTGCTGGACAAGGAGCGGGAGATAGAGATCGCCAAGAAGATCGAGGAGTGCCAGAAATCCATGCTCAGCCTGGGCTTCTCGGCCCCCCAGTGCATGAAACGCTTCCTGCAGACGGCCCGCCAGTTCGAGCGCCACGAGATCCCCATGGAGGAACTGGTGCAGACCGACATCGACGGCTGGATGCCGCAGTACTCGCAGAACCGGAAACGCCAGAAGATCATGCAGCTCCTGAAGCGGATCCAGAGGGAGCAGAAGCAGATAGAGTACCTGACCACCCTCAAGAACCAGTCCAAGGCCGGCCCCAAGATCGCCCAGCACCGGACCAAGCTGATCAACCACCTCCAGGCGCTCAAGCTTACCCCCGAGATCCTGCAGCAGAACATCAACAGCGTCGTGGCCATAGCCGACCGGGTGCGCAAGCACGTCAACGAGAGGGACCGGGCGCTGCATTCGGCCAAGCTCACCTGGCAGGAGCTGGAAAGGCTGGTGCGCCTCCTCAGGTCCAACAAGAAGCTGACCACCGAGCAGAAGGCCAAGCTGCGGGTGCCCAAGGACAAGGCCTTCGCCCTGTGGGCCCAGGCCCAGAACGCCCAGAAGCAGGGGGTGGTCCTGGCCAAGGAGCACAAGATGACGCCCGAGGAGATCCTGCACCTGGCCGACCGGGTGGGCCACACCCAGCGGGAGAAGGACCGGGCCAAGAAGGAGATGGTGGAGGCCAACGTCCGGCTGGTGATCTCCACCGCCAAGCGCTACGTCAACCGGGGCCTGGAGTTCCTGGACCTGATCCAGGAGGGGAATTCGGGGCTGATGCGGGCGGTGGAGAAATTCGACTACCACAAGGGCTACAAGTTCTCCACCTACGCCACCTGGTGGATACGCCAGGCCATTACCCGGGCCATCGCCGACCAGGCCCGAACCATCCGGGTGCCGGTGCACATGATCGAGGCCATCAACAAGGTGTCCAAGGCCTCGCGCAAGCTGGTCCAGGAGTACGGCCGCGAGCCCACCAGCCACGAGATCGCCGAGCACATGGAGATGCCGTTCGACAAGGTGCGCTCCATCATCAAGGTGGCCCAGGAGCCCATTTCGCTGGACAAGCCCATCGGCGACGACGAGGACACGGTCTTCGGCGACTTCATCGAGGACGCCTCGGCCAAGAGCCCGGCCCGGACCGCCAACTTCCTGATGCTGCGCGACCAGATCGAGAAGGTGCTGTCGACCCTGTCCAAGCGGGAGGAGTCCATCGTCCGCCTGCGCTTCGGCCTCAACGACGGCTGCCCCAGGACGCTGGAGGAGGTGGGGGCCATCTTCAACGTCACCCGGGAGCGGGTGCGCCAGATCGAGGTCAAGGCGCTGCGCAAGCTGCGGCACCCGTCGCGCAGCAAGCGGCTGGAGGG
>DHHE01000137.1:0-4494 GCA_002403115.1 bacterium UBP2_UBA4780
CCTTCAACACCGCCGGCGTCATCCCCATCATCTTCGCCCAGAGCGTGCTGGCCTTCCCCATGACCATCGGCACCTTCGTCAAGGGGGAGTGGGCCCAGAACCTGGTCAGCTCCTTCGCCCCCGGCTCCCTGGTCCACGAGGCGCTTTTCGCCGGGATGATCATCTTCTTCGCCTACTTCTACACCGCCATCGTCATCAACCCGGTGGACATGGCCGGAAACATGAAGAAGTACGGCGGCTTCATCCCGGGCATCCGGCCCGGCGAGAAGACGGCCGAGTACATCGACCGCGTCCTCACCCGGATCACCCTTCCCGGGGCCGTGTTCTACGCCATCATCGCCATCCTGCCGACGCTGTTGATGAAGTGGTTTCACGTGCCGTTCTACTTCGGCGGCACCACCCTGCTGATCATCGTCGGGGTGGCCCTGGACACCCTGCAGCAGATAGAATCGCACCTGGTGATGCGCCACTACGAGGGGTTCATCAAGAAGGGCAAGATATCGGGCCGCGGCGGCCGGATGTGAGCCGGACAGCACAAGCCGGATAGGATTGCCCACGAAACGAGCTAAAGACGCGAAAGACGTTTGATTTTAGTGCATTTCGTGTGTTTAGCGGGCCTGAAAGAGTTATAAAGTAATGTTCTCAGACGGCAAATGCGACTGATCCTGTTCGGGGCCCCGGGCTCGGGCAAGGGGACCCAGGCCAAGCTGGCCGGGCAGGAGCTGGGCATCCCCCACGTCTCCACCGGCGACATTTTGCGCCAGTCGGTCAAGGACGGCAACCCTCTGGGACTCAAGGCCAGGGCCTTCATGGACAGCGGGGCCCTGGTGCCTGACGACCTTATCCTGGACATGATCGGCGGGCGCCTGGGTCGGCCGGACGCGGCCGCCGGGTTCCTGCTGGACGGCTTTCCCCGGACGGTGGCCCAGGCCGAGGGGCTTGAGGCCCTGCTGTCGGGGTTGGGTCTTGAAATCGACGCCGTGATCTCGCTGGAGGTGGACCCCGAGGAGCTGATAAGGCGGCTGACCGCCCGGCGGCTCTGTCCCAAGTGCGGGGCCATTTTCAACCTGGCGTTCCAGCCCCCGAAGACCGAGGGCGTCTGCGACGCCTGCGGCGCGCCACTGGAGCAGCGGGCCGACGACCAGAGGGCCACGGTGGAGAACCGGCTGCGGGTCTACCAGCAGCAGACGTCGCCGGTCATGGATTTCTACCGGACCAGGGGTCTGCTCAAGCCGGTCGACGGCTCGCGTTCGCCGGAGGAAGTCTACCGCTCTTTCCAGGCGGCCCTGCCGAAGTCCTGATGATCGCCATCCGGGAGCCCTGGGAGATAGACCGGATAAGGGCCGGCGGACGCATCATCGCGGACCTTTGGGAGGAGCTCAGGCCGGCTTTGGCCGAAGGGGTTTCCACCGCCGAACTGGACCGCGTGGCCGACTGCTTCATCCGCCGGGCCGGCGGGACCCCGGCCTTCAAGGGATACCGGGGATACCCGGCCACGCTGTGCGTCTCCATCAATCACGAGGTGGTCCACGGCATCCCCAGCCCCAAGCGATTTCTGCAGGACGGCGACCTGGTCGGCATCGACGTCGGGGTGGAGGTGGAGGGCTACATCGCCGACGCCGCCCGCAGCTTCCTGATAGGTCCGGCCCCGGCGCCCCTGGCCTTGAAGCTTTCGGCCGTGGCCAGGCAGGCCCTGGAGCGGGCGGTGGAGGCGGCCAGGCCGGGAAACAGGGTGGCCGACCTGTCGCGGGCCATCCAGCGGACGGCCGAGGAGGCGGGTTTCTCGGTGGTGCGGCAGCTGTGCGGGCATGGGGTGGGCAAGGCCCTGCACGAGGAGCCGGAGATACCGAACTTCCACAAGCCGGGGATCACCCCGGCCCTCAAGCCCGGCATGGTTCTGGCCGTCGAGCCCATGGTCAACGCCGGGGGGTGGCGGGTGGATTTCCTGCCGGACGGCTGGACGGTGGTCACCGCCGACGGCAGCCTTTCGGCCCATTTCGAGGACACGGTGGTGGTCACCGAGGACCAGCCCCTGGTGGCTACCAGATAGCCGAATCAAACTAAAAGATCAAACACAGCAAGGCGGAAGAAGCGTCAGCCTATGGCCAAACAGGAAGGGATCCAGGTCGAGGGAACGGTCATCGAGAACCTTCCCAACGCCACGTTCCGGGTGGAGCTTCCCAACGGCCATCGCATCCTGGCCCACATCTCGGGCAAGATGCGGATGCACTTCATCAAGATCCTGCCCGGCGACAAGATCACGGTGGAGCTGTCGCCCTACGACCTGTCCCGGGGCCGGATCATCTACCGATTCAAGTGACCGGGGACGGTCCCGGATACATCATCATAGTTCGAGGGTGAGACCATGAAGGTCAAGGCGTCGGTGAAGAAGGTCTGCGAGCACTGCAAGCTCGTCAAGCGGCGGGGCGTTCTCCGGGTGATCTGCAAGAACCCCCGGCACAAACAGCGACAGGGCTAAAGGATAGAAGGAGGGCTAAGGTGGCTAGAATCAGCGGCGTCGACCTGCCACGGGAGAAGAAGATAGAGGTCGGTTTGACCTATATCTACGGCCTGGGGCCGGCCTCGACCAGGAGGATATTGATGGCGGCCAAGGTCAACCCCGGCAAGAGGGTCAAGGACCTGACCGAGGAGGAGATCGGGCGCCTGCGGGCCATCATCGAGTCGGAGTACAAGGTGGAGGGGGCCAAGCGGACCGAGCTGGCCCTGTCCATCAAGCGCCTGATGGAGATTGGCAGCTACCGGGGGCTGCGGCACCGGCGCGGCCTGCCGGTGCGCGGCCAGCGCACCCGGACCAACGCCCGCACCCGCAAGGGTCCGAAGAAGGCCGGGGTGGTCAAGAAGAAGACGCCGACCAAGAAGTAAGCAGCCGGGGTCCCCGCTGGGGACGCCGAACCCAGACGCAGAGGAAGGATAATGGCCGAAGAAAAAAAGCCAGCCAGGAAGAAGGAAAAGAAGATCGAGATCGCGGGCATCGCCCACATCCAATCGACCTTCAACAACACCATCGTCACCATCACCGACAAGAACGGCAACGTCATCGCCTGGGCCTCGGCCGGCAAGGCCGGGTTCAAGGGGTCGCGCAAGTCCACCCCCTTCGCCGCCCAGGTGGCGGCCGAGGGCTGCGCCAAGATAGCCCTGGGGCTGGGCATGCAAAAGGTGGAGGCCTGGGTCAAGGGCCCGGGCTCGGGCCGGGAATCGGCCGTCCGCTCCCTGCAGGCGGCCGGACTGGACGTCACCGTCATCAGGGACGTCACCCCGGTGCCCCACAACGGTTGCCGGCCGCCCAAGAAGCGGCGGGTCTGATCCGGGGCGGAATGCCGGTCGTGTCCTGACGGACCGGCCGCGCCCGATGAAATCAATAGGAGGATTCCAGATAGATGGCCAGGTACAAGGATTCCCGGTGCAAGCGCTGCCGGCGCGAGGGGATGAAGCTCTTCCTCAAGGGCGAGCGTTGCGCCACCGCCAAGTGCGCCTACGAGCGGCGCTCCTACCCGCCGGGCGAGCACGGCAAGGAGAGGATGCCCAAGCCCACCGGATACGCCATCCACCTGCGCGAGAAGCAGAAGGTGCGCAGCATCTACGGGATACTGGAGCGGCAGTTCCGCGGATACTTCGAGAAGGCCTCCCGCATGAAGGGAGTCACCGGCGACAACCTGCTGGCCCTGCTGGAGCGGCGCCTGGACAACGTCGTCTACCGCCTGGGCTTCGCCGCCTCGCGTTCGGCCGCCCGGCAGCTGATCGGACACCGCCATTTCACGGTCAACGGACGGGTGGTCAACATCCCGTCGCACATCATGAGGCCGGGGGACGAGGTCAGGGTCCGTCCCAAGAGCAAGGAGATGGTGCCCATCAAGGACTCCATGGAGAAGTCAAAGGGAAGCGAGCGGGCCAACTGGCTGGAGCTGGACGCCGGTTCGCTGACCGGCCGGGTGGTCAGCATACCCACCCGGGAGTCGATCAACCTGCCCATCAACGAGCAGCTGATCGTCGAGCTCTACTCCAAGTAGACCATCCCCGCCCGGGACGGACAGGCCGGCCGGCGCTCCGCCGCGCCACGGCCGGGCTTGGCCGGATAAATCGGAGGGCGCAAGTCCCCGGCGGGGGGCAACCCAAAACCACAAGGGGGGTCGCACGTCCATGAGATGGAAGAGCCTTCAGATGCCCAAGGGCATCGCCATAGATGAATCCACCCAGAGCAGCACTTTCGGACGCTTCGTAGCCGAGCCCCTGGAGCGGGGTTACGGCCTCACCCTGGGCAACGCCCTGCGCCGGGTGCTGCTGTCGTCCATACCCGGGGCGGCGGTGGTGGCCGTCAAGATAGAGGGCGTGCTCCACGAGTTCTCCACCATCCCCGGGGTGGTCGAGGACGTCACCGAGATCGTGCTCAATCTCAAGCAGATGCGCCTGCGGCTGCACTCCGAGCACCCCAAGACCATGTATCTCAAGGCCCAGGCCAAGGGGCCGGTGACGGCC
>DHHE01000137.1:4550-7123 GCA_002403115.1 bacterium UBP2_UBA4780
GTCCCGGCCGAGGTCTTCCGCAAGTCGTACAACACCATCGGCCTCATCCCGCTGGACGCCTCGTTCTCGCCGGTGACCAAGGTAAATTTCCAGGTGGAGAACTGCCGGGTGGGCGAGCGGACCGATTACGACCGGCTGATAGTGGACATCCACACCGACGGCACCATGCGGCCCGACCTGACCCTGTCGCACGCCGCCAAGCTGATGCAGGAGCATCTGGCGCTTTTCCTGTCCTTCGGGGACCGGGACGAGGAGGGGCGCGAGGAGCATCTGGACACCGACGCCGTCAGGATGAGGGACCTGCTGGCCAAGACGGTCGAGGAGCTGGAGCTGTCGGTCCGCTCGGCCAACTGCCTTAGGGCCAACAACATCTTCACCCTGTCCGACCTGGTGCAGAAGACCGAGGCCGAGATGCTGAAGTACCGCAACTTCGGGCGCAAGTCCCTGGCCGAGCTGAGCGCCATCCTCAAGAACATGAACCTGACCTTCGGCATGAAGATCGAAAACCTACTTGACCAAAAGAAATAGGACCGACCGATGCGACACCGTAAAAAGAAGATCATGCTGGGGCGCTCGTCCTCGCACCGGGCGGCCATGCTGGGCAACATGGTGACCTCGCTGTTCAAGCACGAGCGGATCAAAACCACCGACAAGAAGGCCCAGGCGGCCAAGCGCCTGGCCGAGCGGCTGATATCATTCGCCCGGGAGGGCAGCCTGGCCTCCCGGAGGCTGGCCGGCCGCACGGTGCGCGAGGCCAGGGTGCTGAAGAAGCTGTTCGACGACATCGGCCCCCGGATGAAGGACCGGGCCTCGGGCTCGGTCATCGTCACCAAGCTCTGGCCCCGGCACGGGGACGGCGCCCTGATGGCGGTGATGGAGCTCCACGGGGCGAAGATGAAGGCCAAGGCCGTAAAGGGCGAGAAGTCCAAAAAGACCGCGGCACCGGCCGAGAAGAAGCAGGCTCCGGAGAAGAAGGAAAAGAGGCCGAAGCCCGTGAAGAAGGCCGGGGACAAGGGCAAAGCGGAGCCCGGCAAAGAGCCGCAGGAAAAGAAATAGTTTACGACCCATCGCTTGCAGCGTAAAGCTTGGGGGACCGGGCTTTACGCTGTTTTCATGTCCGCTGATGACGATCAAAACGACGATGATCCGAACGGGGCTGATCCTGGCCCTGCTGGCGGCGGCCGCCCCGGCCCTTGCCCAGGTCAAGGGGGCCTGGGTGGTGCGCTACTCGCTGACCTCGCCCCAGAGCGTCAGGAAAATCGCGGAACAGTCGGCCCGGGCCGGGATCACCGACCTCTTCGTCCAGTTCTACGCCCGGGGGGAGGCCTACTACGACTCCCGGATAGCCCCGAGGGCGCCGGTTGTCTCCAGGGACTTCGATCCCCTGAAGCTGATGGCCGGGGAATGCAAGTCGCGGGGGATCCGGCTGCACGCCTGGATCAACGTCTACTTCGTCTGGTCCTCGGACCAGAAGCCCCGGAGCCGGGACCACGCCTACTACCGGGGACCCCGCTGGTTCGCCGCCGACGCCTCGGGCCGCAGCCTCAGGGACTACTCCCAGTGGGAGCTGGCCCGCAACAACCTGGAGGGCGTCTACCTGTCCCCGGCCAGCGCCGAGGTCAAGTCGTACATCCGTTCCCTGGCCCAGGAGATCGTCCTCAAGTACGACGTCGACGGGATACACCTGGACTACGTGCGCTACGGGCACATCGACTTCTCCTACGACCCCTCCAGCCGGCTGGGATTCTACCAGGCCTATACCGTGGACCCGGTGCGTTTCTTCGACGGCGATCCCAGGCTGAAGCCGTACTGGAACACCTGGTACCTGTGGCGCCTCCACCAGATCACCGAGCTGGTGGCCTGGATGAAGGCGGACATCGCCAAAACCAGCCCCTGGGTGAGGCTTTCGGCAGCGGTCAAGCCCGACCCGGACGAGGCCCGGCTGGGCTTCGGACAGGACTGGCCGGGCTGGCTGGCCAACGGCTGGCTGGACTTCGCGGTGCTGATGAACTACTCCTCCGACACCAAAACTGTGGTCCGCCTGGCCCAGAAGGCCTATAGATACAAGGGAAGGGGCGAAGTCTACATAGGCTTGGGCGCCTGGCGGGACAGCCCGGAGGGGATAGTGGAGAAAACCCGCCAGCTGCGCCGGCTGGGCATGGGGGACGTCGTCCTCTTCTCCTATGACGGGCTGGCCGAGAGGAAGATAGACCTGCGCGAGGTGAGGCAGATGGGATTCTAGCTTTTCTCCCGCAGAGGCGCAGAGGGCTTCAAATCACGAGTGAACGCGCAGTGTAGTCTTAAACAGGGCGGGGCGGAAGCCCCGCTTCTTTTTGGGTCCAAGCGCCAATTACCTCTTGCATTTACTGAGGCGCTGGGTGTATAGTTATTCTTAATCAGCATGAAAGGATGGAGAAAGCCATGAAGGTTATCATGATCGTCCTGGGGGCGGTGGCCCTGGTCCTGGCCGGGACCTCCTACTATTTCTACGCCGCCGGCGCCAAGGCCAGGGCCGAGGTGAAAAGGTCCCACGACGCCCAGACCGACCTGGCCTACAAGGTGGTGGACCTGGA
>DHHE01000083.1 GCA_002403115.1 bacterium UBP2_UBA4780
GTTGACCACGGTGGCCGAGTCGGCCCGGGCGATTAATTGGCCGCCGTAGTCCTTGGAGATCTCCAGAAGATAAGGCTGGCAGAAGGAGACGAAACCGATGCGGAGGCCCTTGACGTCAATAAAGGCCGGCAGGCAGTAGGGGTGGTTTTTCCCGCTGTCGAACCCGGCGGGATGGGGAAGGGCCAGCCTGAAGGAGTCGCCCCGGCCGCTGTGGACGATGCCGGCCTGGTCCAAAAAGCGCTGGGTGTCGAAGAAGCCGTCCTCCCCGCAGTCGGGCGCGTGGTTGTTGGCCAGGGCCAGCAGGCGGAAGCCAGCCATCCGAAGCTCCCGCGCCGCGGCCGAGGTGTCGCCCTTGAACTTCCAGGGGCTGGGGGTCCGGTAATCGGCCGTGGTCAGGGGCGATTCAAGGTTGCCGATGGCCAGGTCGGCCGACCTCAAGAGGGAGAGGGTGGGGACGTACGGATAGTGCAGGCCGGCGGTGTCGGTGATGCGCTTGACCCCGCGTCCCAGCATGATGTCGCCGGCCAGGGCCAGGGTCAGGGTCGAGTCGGAGGGAAACGCCATGGCCGGGGCGGCCGAAAGCCATAAGGCGGAGACGAAAAATACGGGCCCCCTCATCGCGGCAGCAGCCTGGAGAACGGCACCAGTTGGACGGGTCGGTCCCGGCCCTGCGGAAAAACCTCTCCCACCGCTTTCAGGGCGCTCTCGGTGGCCGGCAGGAGGACCAGCGCCCGGCCCCGGGACTCGGCGACCTCCAGGGCCTTGCGGAGCGAGGCCCCGGCCTCGGAGACCGAGGCCGATCTTCCCAGGTAAACGTCGGGCGTGAAGTAAGGTATCCCCCTCTCCCGGCACGAGGCCGAGGCCAGGGAGCGGGCGGTGGGGACCGGCTCGACCAGGGCCAGGCCCCGTCCGGCGCAGAACCTTGCCACCTCGGCCATGACCCTCTCGTCCTCCACCGCCCGGCTGCCGTGATGGACGCAAAGGGCCGCGGCGCCGGAACTGAGGGCCGGAAGGCGGGACAGTTTGGCGCGCATGGCCGCCGGCCCGTCGTCCACCAGGACGGTGTTGGGGCCGGGATCCCGCTTGGGATAGCCCTTCGGCTCCAGGGGCAGGAAGGCGAGGATCTCCTTCCCTCCGGCATTTCCGAGTTGCCGGCCGCAGACAACCGACATCACCGCCGGGCAAGACGCAAGGCGCTTCCACTGGCCGGACCAATCGCCCTTGATCTCGTAAGCGACCATGGCCAGAAGGGGCCTGGTTTGTCCGTCGGCGGCGCCGGAAAGGTTTTTCCGGACAACAAGCCTGAGCTTCGGGCCATCGCCTCCGCCGACATGCATTACCAAGGTTGCCCGGCGGCGGTCCTCGGCGGCCGAATCCACCGAGAGCCCGTGTCCGCCGGCGATCCGGTGGATGGCCAGGTTGGCCGAGACCAAGTTCCAGGAAGGGGGGACCACCACCCGCCAGAGGGGCGGGATGGAATCGGCCGTCGCCTGACGCCCCGACCGCCAGCCGTGGGCCGACATGCTGTCCAAAGACGCCCCGAAGCCCTCAAGGGACGCGGGGGGCCGGCCCCTGATGCCGGAAAGCCCCGGGCCGACGGCATGCTTCAGCCTGGCGGCGATAAAGGTCAAGATCACCAACAGAACCGCCAGGCCCAGAAGTCCGAGCCAGCGGCCACCCCTCTTTTTCCTCTTTCCCCTGGCCATACAGGCGTAAACTTTATCAGATGGAGAGGGGAAAGTCAAGGAGGGTCGAGGTGAGGATGCCGCGCCACCGTTCCCCGCAGCGCCATGATCCGCAGAGAAAACGCGGCCCATATAGGGGAGTAATTGTAACGGAAGAGGTTGGCCGTGGGGATAAAAAAAGCCGAATTTAGCGGATAAGTAAAAAAATACGGGTATCTCGAATAAACGATTGACTTTTCCCTTAAAATATGCTATTTTAATAAGTTAAGAAAAGGAAGCTTGGTTTAACTTTAACCAGAGCACCTTTATGGGGATGATCATGAGGAAAATGCTCCTGACCGCCGCCTTGGTGGCAGCGATTAGTGCTCAAGCAATGGCCACCCGTTATCCGATACTTGGCGGCCCGGGCCTGGTGCATGTCCAATCGGCCAAGGTGGGTCCCGGGTTCGGTTTCAGGACCATCAATGCCATAAGCATGTACGGGGCGGACAATCTCAACGGTCTGGACTCGATCAATGACAGTTACATCGACCTTTGGAGCCACAACTCCGTCACGTATTCACCGATGAGGGGGCTGGGCCTGACCCTGAGCGGCTTGGGCCACGGGGAGAAATGGACGTTCGCGAACGCGGCCTCGGACCAGGACGCCATGCTGGGCTGTCCGGGCGACGTGGCACTGTCGGTGAAGTACTCCTATCCCCTTAAGGGAGGGATGATCGACCTGGCACTGATGCCCAAGGTCACCATACCCATGGGGAGCGAGGGGACGTCCTCGGATGGGAGGACGCTGGTGGTGGACCCGGCCTCGCAGACCGGGAAGCTGGATTTCGGGGCCAAGGTCCTGGCCGACTTCAACCTGGGCAGGACCACGCTGTACGCCAACGCGGGCTACATGACCCGCGGGGAGCAGCGTCCCCAGGTGCCGTTCGGCTTTGCCGGGGAATACGGCATATCGGCCATGTTCTCCGCCTTTCTTGAAGCCTCGGGTGAAATGCGGATGGGCGCGGCCAAGGACACCTCCGCCAGGACCTGGTACCCCAGGGGCGTGGGCTATGACCGGAACGAGCTAAGGATGAGCCCGGGCGTCCGGTTCGTGCCCTTCGAGCTCCTGGCGGTCAACCTGTCGGCCGACATCGGGCTGTCCGACGTCACCGCTCCCTGGCAGCTGGTGTTGGGAATAGACTTTCCGGCCGCGGCCGGACGGGCGGCCCAGGCCCTGATACTGGGGGGGATCGCCGGGTTGATCAAGGACCGTGACAACCAGGTGCCGATGAAGGGGATGATCACCTTCCCCGGCTCCGACCTTCCGGGCCTGGTGAGCGACAACATGGGGACCTACGCCTCCCAGCTGCCGCCGGGCGAGTACAAGATACACATATACGCCAACGGCTATCGCTGGCTGGAAAGGCGGATCAAGGTGGAGCCGGGCAAGAGCATCAAATGGGACCTGACCCTCAAGCGCAAGCTGGGGAACGTCGCCGGCAAGGTGGTGGACGCGGCCACCGGGGCGCCGCTAGCCGCCACCCTGTCGTTCGCCGGGTCCTCCATCCCGCCCTTCGCCAGCGACCCGGCCACCGGCGCCTTCGAAACCCAGGTGCCGCCGGGAAAGTACCGCCTGTCGGCCTCTGCGGCCGGCTACCAGAGCCAGGAGTTCGAGCACAGCGTCAGGGACAAGAGCCAGATCGACCAGGTGTTCTCGCTGCAGTCTCTGACCGTGGCCGCGCGACCGTCGCCGCCGACAGCCACGCCGTCCTATCCGCCGCGGCCGCCCCGGGGCACGGACAGGCCGCCGGCAGTAACCCCGGATAGACCCAAACCGGAGCCGAAACCGGCCCCGGCAAAAATGACGGCCGAGGAGATAGACGCCCTGTACAAGACCGGCGTGAGGCAGTTCATGAACGAGGAGTTCAAGAAGGCCGAGGCCACCTTCCAGAAGGTCATCAAGGCCGATCCGGGCAACGCCAAGGCCAAGGATTACCTGGCCAAGACCCGGGCCCGCCTCAAGCTCATAAAATAGCGATCAACCATGAAGCTGACGGCGGCGGCAAAGCCGATCCTTCTACTGCTGGCTGCGGCGCTCCTTTCCCCGGGGCCCGCCCCGGGGCAGGATGATTTCAGCTTCCAGCGCGATTCCCGCCTTCTGATCGAGGTCCACGTCTGGGGCGAGGTCAACAAGCCGGGGCTGTACCGGGTGCCCGACGGCTCCACCGCGCTGGACGCCATCTCGCTGGCCGGCGGCCCCACCCAGTTCGCGTCGATCTCCAAGGTCAAGCTGACCCGCGCCCCCGGCGGCGGACCCCGCAGCGAGAAGATAGACCTCGACCGGTACGCCGACGGCAGGCCGGACGGGCAGCTGCCGGTGCTCAGGCCCGGGGACATGATCACCGTCCCGCGCAACGCCCGGTTCTTCTGGAAGGACGCGGTGCAGATACTGGCCGACATCGCCATCATCGTCAACGTCTACTACCTTATTTCCCGTAACCGCTAGCGACCCGGCGGGCGACTCCGGGGAGCAACCCAAGCCATCGGAGAAGATCTTGGACCAGACCGCGGAAAACAAGGCCAAGGAAACCAACCTCTACGAGATAATCGACCTGCTGTGGCGGCGGAAGACGCTGATCTCCGTCTGTCTGCTAGGGGTGCTGGTGCCCATCGCCGTGGCCACCTTCACCATGCATCCGGTTTACGAGGCCCAGACCACCATCATCTTCGAGCAGAGCCGCGAACCCATCCCCGCCTTCGACCTCTCCGAGAACATCACCCGCAAGACCTACATCGTCAACCAGATCGAGGAGATCAAGTCCCGGTCGCTCTCCGAGGAGGTGGCCCGCAGGCTGGACTCCACGCTGGCCCGCGATCTGGCGCCCGAGACCGCCAAGACCGAGCCGATCGGGTCGCAACTGGGCTACATCGCCGGCAAGATCAAAAGCAACATCTCGGTGGAACCGGTGCGCGAGTCCGACGTCCTGCTGGTGAAGTTCCAGGGGCCCAGCCCGCGGTTGGCCGCCGAGGCGGCCAACCTGGTGACCGCGGTGCTGATGGACCGCAACGCCTCGGTCAAGAGGGAACAGGCCTCGTCCACCCGCAAGTTCATCGAGGACCAGATGCCGACGGTGGAGGCCAACCTGAACAAGGCCGAGGAAGCCCTCAAGGGCTTCAAGACCCAGAACCAGGTGGTCACCCTTTCCAACGAGGCCTCGGAGATACTGAGCCGGATCACCGCGGTGGACGTGGATTACAACAGGGCGGTGACCGACAACCAGACCCTGCAGCGCCGCCTGGAGGCCATTTACGAGCAGCTGCGGGCCCAGGGCGGGGACACGGTGGGGGCCTTCACCTCAGGCTCCCTGGCCGACGGGCTGCGCCAGAGCCTGATCGAACTGCAGATGGAGGTCACCCAGCTCTCGGTCAAGGGCTACGGGCAGGACCATCCCCAGATCGTGCGTCTCAACTCCCAGATCGGGAGCACCAAGGAGAAGCTGAACCGGGAACTGCAGGCCATCACCAGCGGAAAGTCGGTGACGCCCATGCCCCAGATGGCTAGCCTGATGGCCCAGATCCCGCCCCTGCAGATCGAGCTGGCCACCACCCAGGCCCGGGAGCGGGCGCTGAAGAGGATCCTCGACCAGTACGAGGCCAGCATGGGGCGGCTGCCCTACAAGGAGCTGCAGCTGGCCAGGCTGGAACGGGCCAAGGAGGTGGGGGAGAATCTCTACAAGCTGCTGATGGAGAAAAACGAGGAGGCCAAGATCACCGAGGCCGGCAAGCTGGGAAACCTAAGGGTGATAGACCCGGCCCTGCCTCCGGGCTCGCCCATCAAGCCGCGCAAGGCCCTGAACCTGGCCATCGGGCTGATCGTCGGGCTGACGCTGGGGCTGGTACTGGCCTTCTTCCTGGAGTCGCTGGACAACTCGGTCAAGACGCCCGAGGAGCTGGAGCACAACTTCGGACTGCCGGTGCTGGGCCTGATCCCCGTCATCCAGTCCCAGGAGAGCGGCCGCAAGCGGAAGCGCAACGGGATGGACGAGGTCGAGAGGATATCCTCCACCCTGGTCACCCGCTACACCCCGCGCTCGCCCATCTCCGAGGCCTACCGGGGCATGAGGACCAACATCCAGTTCTCCCGGATCGACACCCCCCTCAAGACCGTGGTCATCACCTCGTCGGCGCCCTCGGAGGGCAAATCCACCACCGTGGCCAACCTGGCCATCACCACCGCCCTGATGGGGGTGAAGACCCTGCTGGTGGACGCGGATCTGAGAAGGCCGGTGGTCCACTCGCTGTTCGGGCTGGAGCGGGAGCCGGGGATGATCAACGTCCTGGCCGAGAAGCTGCCGCTGGAGAAGGTGGTCAAGCCGTCGGGGATCGAGTCCCTGGACATCCTGACCTGCGGTGCCATACCGCCCAATCCCTCGGAGCTCCTGAACACCCAGCGGATGCGCGACCTGATCGCCCTGCTCAGCAGCAGGTACGACCTGGTGCTTTTCGACAGCCCGCCGGTGCTGACGGTCACCGACACCTGCGTGCTGGGCTCGCGGGTGGAGGGGGTGGTGCTGGTGGTCAACTCCCACGCCACCGACCGCCGGGCCCTCAACCGGGCCAAGATACTGCTGGGCAACGTCAAGGCCAACGTGCTGGGGGCGGTGCTCAACCGGATCGAGATATCCACCCTGGTGGGCAGCTACGACTACTACTACTATCATTACTATTATTACTTCGACGACGAGGGCAAGAAGAAGATGCACCGCCGTAGGAAACTGTGGGATAAGTTCAAGCGGGGCCGGCACCGGGCCTGATCCCCCGACCGCCCCCGAGGCAGATCAATCGATTCCACTGAAGCGGCGCCCGGTCGCCGCTTCAGTCTTTGTTCACCATATTTATATAGGATAAAGCTTGAAGGTACTGGTGACCGGCGGGGCCGGGTACATCGGCAGCGTGACGGCCGAGCGCCTGCTGGCCGCCGGCGACCAGGTGACGGTGCTGGACGACCTGAGCCAGGGGCACCGGGCGGCGGTGCCGGCCGGCGCGGATTTCGTCCAGGGTGACGCCGGGGACCGGCCCTTGGTGGAGCGGGCGCTCCGGGAGCGCGGCATCGAAGCGGTGATGCACTTCGCCAGCTTCAGCCTGGTGGGCGAGTCCATGCAGAGGCCCTTCAAGTACCTCCGGGGAAACACCGCCACCGGGTTGTCGCTGCTGGAGGCCATGGCGGAATGCGGGGTCAGGCGCTTCATCCTCTCCTCCACCGCCAACCTGTTCGACAAGCCGGGGCGCATTCCGGTGGCCGAGACGGAGCCGGTGGTCCCCGGCAGCCCCTACGGCGAGTCCAAGCACGCGCTGGAGCGGGCGCTGAAATGGCTGGAGCGGATCAACGGACTGCGCTACGCGGCCCTGCGCTACTTCAACGCGGCCGGGGCCACCGCCGAGCGGGGCGAGGATCACCATCCGGAGACCCATCTCATCCCCTTGGTGCTAAAAACCGCCATGGGCAAGCAGGAGAAAGTGGTGATCTACGGCGACGACTATCCCACCCGAGACGGCACCTGCGTCCGCGACTACATTCATGTGTCGGACCTGGCCCGGGCCCACATCCTGGCCCTGCGGGCGCTGGACCGGGGCAGCCTGGTTTACAACCTGGGCAACGGGCGGGGGTTCACGGTAAGTGAGGTCGTCGAGACCGCCCGGGAGGTGACGGGGCGGGAGATCAGAACCGAGGTCGGATCCCGGCGGCCGGGCGATCCGGCCGAACTGGTGGCCTCGTCGGAGCGGATCAGAAAAGAGCTGGGGTGGGAGCCGGAGCATGCCGACCTCAAATCGATCATCTCATCGGCCTGGGAATGGCACTCAAGCCATCCTGATGGCTATATAGATTAGACACAAATTTACACAGATAATCATTGATTGATACAAGAGGCATAAGATCCCATTGAAAATCGGCGAAAATCTGTGTCCAGAAAAGAAACCTGAGGGATAATCATGACAGAAGTCAACGTCGCCATCGCCGGATGCGGACAGTGGGGGGTCAACCACGTCCGCACTTTCGCCAACGCCCCGGGCTGCCGCGTTTCCTGGCTGGCCGATACCGATCCCAAGAGGCTGGCCAAAGCCCGGGAGCTGGCCCGCGGGGCCAAGACCGCCCCGGAGCTGGAGGCCGCGCTCAAGGACGAATCGGTCCAGGCCTGCGTCATCGCCACCAACTCAGAATCCCACCACGCTCTGGCCAGGAAGGCCCTGGAGGCCGGCAAGCACGTTCTGGTGGAGAAGCCCCTGGCCCTCAGCGCCAAAGAGGCCGGGGAGCTGGTCGAAATCGCCGGGAGAAAGGGCTTGGTGCTGATGGTCGGCCACCTGCTGCTCTACCATCCGGCGGTCAACTACCTCAAGGGCCTGCTGGACAAGGGGGAGCTGGGCCAGATACTTTACCTTTACTCGGTAAGGGTGAACCTGGGCGCCATCCGCCGGAACGAGAACGCCCTGTGGAGCCTGGCCCCGCACGACATCTCGGTGATGCTCTACCTGACGGGCCAGCAGCCAACCAGGGCCATCGCCAACGGGAAATGCTTCCTGCAGAAGGGCATCGAGGACGTGGTCTTCTTCTCCCTGGATTTCCCTGGCGGCCAGGTGGCCCACGCCCAGGTGTCGTGGCTGGACCCCCACAAGATCCGCAAGTTCACGGTGGTGGGCGCCAGGAAGATGGCGGCCTTCGATGACATGGAGGCCACCGAGAAGATCAAATTGTACGACAAGGGGGTAAACCAGGAGATCCGTTACGGCAGCTACGACGAGGTGCTGACCCTGAGGGAGGGAGACATCAGCATCCCCTATTTCCGGATGACCGAACCACTGAGGCTGGAGGCCTCCCACTTCCTGGACTGCGTCCGGGACAAAAAGAAGCCGCTGTCGGACGGGGAGAACGGCCTGGCGGTGGTCAGGATACTGGAGGCCATCACCCAGGCGCTCAAGAGCGGGAAGCCGGTGGAGATCTGAGGATCCCCGATGTCCTTGCGGGGTAGGGGCCGGCTGGCGGAGGGCCGGCCCTCGCCTTAAGCAGGAGACCCCAATGGTATATACTTATAGCAATGGGTTCCAGCCTTGACAGCGGCGCGTGCGGGCTGATATACTTAACCTTTCTAAAAGCAACGATCGGAGAGATATGATCAGGCCACTTCGCTACGCCGTCCTGGCCCTGGGGCTGGCGGCGGCCGGGTGCTCCCACCTAAAGCCAGCGGTCGACAGGGAACCGTCCCGGCCCGAGGCCCCGGCGGTGCCAGAGGCGGAAGAGAGGAAGGCCAAGGCGCTCCTGGACGAGGGCTGGCGGCTCTACGGCCAGCGGATGCACGCCGAGGCGGTGGACAAGGCCCAGGAGATGCTGGCCAAGCATCCCAAGTCGTCCCTGGTCCCCGAGGCCATGTACCTGACCGCCCGAAGCCGGTTCGACCAGGGGCAGAACGACCTGGCCATGCAGAGCGCCCAGAAACTGGTGGGCCAGTTCCCCCAGTCCGACCGCGCGGCCCTGGCCCGCAAGGTGATCGGGGACTGCCTCCTGGCCAGACAGGACTACATCAAGGCCGGCCAGCAATATCTGGAGGGGCTGGCCGCCGCCCGGACACCCGAGGAACGGGAGTCCATCCGCCTGCCGCTGGGGGCGCTGATCGAGGAGAATCTTTTAGCCGGGGAGATGCGGGTGCTCTACCGCAAGTACCACCAATCCGACGCCGCCCCGGCCCTGGGGATCAAGCTGGCCAGGATGGAACTGGACGCCAAGAACAACGACGAGGCCAAGAAGGTCCTGTCGGAGCTGGTCAAGAAGTATCCCCAGACGGTGGAGGCCGAGCAGGCCGGCGCCATGCTGGCCGCCCTGGCCGAGAAAAGGGAAGCGCCGGGACCGGCCGAACCGCCCCGGATCGGCCTGCTGGCCCCGCTTTCCGGCAAGTACAGCGAATACGGACTGTCTGTCAGGGACGGGGTGGAACTGGCCGTCAGCGAATACAACCTCAAGGCTTCGCAGAAGGTCAGGCTTTTCGTGGAGGACACCAAGGGGGACATGGTGGACGCGGTGCGCTCGGCCTCCAAGCTGATCGACTCCACCAAGGTGATGGGGCTGCTGGGCGAGGTGCTCTCCGGGCCGACCATCGCCGCGGCCGCGGTGGCCAATGTCCGCCAAGTGCCCATTCTCTCGCCCACGGCCATGGAGGAGCGCATCGCAGGGCTGGGGCCTTACGTTTTCCAGCTGACCCAGAGCACCAGCTGGCAGGGCGCCAGCCTGGCCGCCTACGCGGTCAGGAAGCTGGGCCTTTCCAGCCTGGCGGTCTTCTACCCCAACGAGACCAGCGCCGAGGCCACCGCCCAGGCCTTCCGGGACCAGGCGGCCAAGGAGGGCGGCAAGGTGCTGGTCATCCAGTCGTACGAGCCGGGCACCACCGATTTCAAGGAACAGATCGAGAAGCTGAAAGCGGCCAAGATCCAGGCCCTGTTCATCCCGGCCCCGCCCGGGGACATCGTCATGATCGCGCCCCAGCTGGCCTATCACCAGGTCAAGGTCCAGCTGCTGGGCCACGAGGCCTGGGCCGACCCCAAGGTGCTGTCCCACGGCGAGGTCTACGTCGAAGGGGCCATTCTGGCGACGCTCTCGCCCGGCTCCGGCCTGGCCCAGGCCGCCCAGGCCTTCGAGCAGGCCTACAAGAAGCGCCACAACAAGGCGCCCTCCAAGCAGGCGGCCCAGGGCTACGACGCGGCCAAGATCATGCTGGAAGCGCTGCGCCGGAACCCGGCCACCCCGGACGACCTGCGGGCCGAGCTGATGGCCACCGGGTCGTTCACCAAGGGCGGGGCCGGGTACATATCCTACGGCAAGGCCGGCGCCCAGCCCAAGGCCCAGTTCAAGACCATCAGGAACAAGAAGGTGGTGGAGCTGGAGTAGATCCAGGGTCTTAACCGCAGAGAACGCTGAGATTCAACCGAAAGGTTCTATGGGAACCAATAAGATCCGGCAGCGAAAAAGAGGACCTCTTCGCGGGCTTTGCGGTTGAGGCCGGACGACGTGAAATGCTCTTCGACAACCTGATCGGCCAGGAGGTGGCCAAGCGCACCATCAGGCGGGCCTGGGACGAGGGCCGGCTGGCCGGGAGCTACCTGTTCTACGGGCCGGACGGGGTGGGCAAGGAGGCGGCGGCCATGGACCTGGCCCGGGCGGTCAACTGCGGGGCGGAGGACAAGCCCTGCCGGACCTGCTCCAGCTGCCGGCGCATCTCCACCTACCAGCACCCGGACTTTCACTACCTGGCGCCGGTGCCGCACTCCAGCTCGGAGTCGGAGCGCCGCAAGATAGCCGAGGAGGTGGCCGAGCAGCTCAAGGACAAGGCCGCCCAGCCGCACCGGCCGCTGGCCTTCGACCGGCCGACGGCCATCACCATCGACGACATCAGGGACCTGAAGCGCGGCCTGTCACTGCACCCCTACGAGGGCGGCCGCCAGGCCGCCCTCGTCGCCCGGGCCGACCGGATGACCGAGGAGGCGTCCAACGCCTTCCTCAAGATGCTGGAGGAGCCGTCGCCGTCAAGCATCTTCATCCTGGTGAGCGACCGGCCCAACATCCTGCTGCCGACCATCGTCTCACGCTGCCAGAAGGTCAGGTTCGACCTGCTGCCGGCCGGGGCCATCGAGGCCCATCTCCTGCACAACCACAACCTGCCCGAGGTCGAGGCCAGGCTGATGGCCGACCTGGCCGGGGGCAGCCTGGGCCGGGCCCTGGAGATGCTGGAACAGGGCTTCTGGGAGGAGCGGGACCTGGCCTGGACCCTGCTGGAGAGCGCGGCCGCCGGGGATTACTTCGGGCTGATGAACGGCATCGGCCAGGCGGCCGACCAGCGGGGCAAGCCGGAGCGGCTGTTGAGCCTGGTCCAGGAGGTGGTTTCGGACATGCTCCACCTGCGCCATGGGCGGTCAATCGTCAACGCCGACCGCTCCGACCGGCTGAGGACTCTGGAGCTGGGTTTCGGGAACGGGGGTCTGGACGCCTTGGCGGGGCGGCTGGAAAGGGCCAAGGCGGGGCTGAAGCAGAACGTCACCCCGAGGCTTTGCCTGATAACGGCCCTGGCCGGCCGGCCGGGCGGATCGCCGGAACTTTGACGGCAGGAGTCAGGGGACCAGGGAGAACGGGTAAAGGCAACGCCGGACGGTGAGCGCCGTGGACATGCCCGGAGCCGCGCCCGAAGGCGCGGACACACCGGCTGTAGAATTTTCGGAAAAGAAGAGATGAGCGAGAATGCCCTGATAGCGGTCAAGCTCAAGGACGCCAAGGGGAGGTATTACGCCAACCCCCAGGGGCTGAGCCTGGTGCCCGGGGAGCTGGTGGTGGTCAACCATGACAACAGCATGGAGGTGGGGGTGGTCAGCCGGGAGCGGACCATCGAGACCCGGAAGCCGGCCGCGTCCGGCGAGATCCTGCGCAAGGCCGGAGACGAGGAGCTGAACCGGCTGCAGGCAAACCGCCGCCGGGAGGAGGAGGCCTACTGGGCGTGCCTGGAGCTGGTCGGCAAGCACGAGCTGCAGATGAGCCTGGTGGACGTCGAGGCCCGCTACGACGGCTCCAAGCTGACCTTCTTCTTCACCGCCGATAAACGGGTGGACTTTCGCGGGCTGGTGCGGGACCTGGCCACCATGTTCAAGGGCAGGATAGAGATGCGCCAGATCGGGGTGCGGGACGAGGCCCGCAAGGTGGGGGGCTTCGGCATGTGCGGCCGTGAGCTGTGCTGCGTCACCTGGCTTCGCGAGTTCGAACCCATCACCCTGAAGATGGCCAAGGAGCAGAACCTGTCCATGACCTCCAACAAGATGCTGGGACTGTGCGGCCGGCTGATGTGCTGCCTGATGTACGAGGACGCGTTCTACCAGGAGACGGCCCGGGACATGCCGCGGGTGGGCTCGGTGGTCAGGACCCCCAAGGGCAAGGGAACTGTCTACAAGGTGGACATCTTCCACCGGAAGGTGCATGTCAGATTCGCGGAGGGCCACGCAGAATTCGAGGTTTCGGAGATCAGCGAGCCCTGACCCCCTTTTACTGATTACACTGATTTGCCGAATCATAACTCAGCGTAATCATTCTTAATCTGCGTAATCAAGGCAGACAAATTATGAACGCCTACTATATAACCACCGCCATCCCCTACGTCAACGCCAGGCCCCACGTGGGCTTTGCCCTGGAGATAGTCCAGGCCGACGCCCTGGCCCGCTACCAGCGCCTGTTCGGCCGGGACGCCCGCTTCCTGACCGGCACCGACGACAACAGCCTGACCAACGTCCAGGCCGCCGAGCGCGAGGGGGTGCCGGTGGCCGAGCTGGTGGCCAGAAACGCCAAATCCTTCGAGGCACTCAAGGACCAGCTCAATCTGTCCCACGACGACTTCATCCGCACCAGCACCGAGGAGCGCCACCGCCGCGGGGTGGTGAAGCTGTGGCGGGCCTGCGAGGCCGCCGGGGACATCTACAAGAAGCGCTACCAGGGCCTGTACTGCGTGGGCTGCGAGCAGTTCTACACCCCGGACGAGCTGGCCGACGGAAAGTGCCCGGATCACGGCACCGAGCCGGAATCCATCGAGGAAGAGAATTACTTCTTCCGGCTGTCGAGATACCAGGGGCAGCTGGAGCAGCTTATAGAATCCGACGCCTACCACATCGTTCCGAAGACACGCAAGAACGAGGTGCTGTCGTTCATCCGCAGCGGGCTGCAGGATTTCTCCGTCTCGCGCTCGATTCAGCGGGCCAAGGGATGGGGCATACAGGTCCCGGACGATCCCTCGCAGGTGGTCTACGTCTGGTTCGACGCCCTGTCCAACTACATCAACGCCCTGGGCTACGCCGACCAGGGGCCGCTCTACCGGAAATACTGGACGGAGTGCCCGGAGCGGGTGCACGTCATCGGCAAAGGCATAATACGCTTCCACGCCGTCTACTGGCCGGCCATGCTGCTGTCGGCCGGGGTTCCCCTGCCTCACAAGCTGCTGGTGCACGGCTACATCACCATCAACGGGCAGAAGATGTCCAAGAGCCTGGGCAACGTGGTCGAGCCGGAGGCGGCCGCCGCCCGTTACGGATCCGACCAGTTGAGGTATTACCTGCTCTCCGAGGTCTCCACCACCGGGGACGGCGACTACAGCGACGCCCGCATGGCCCAGCGGATCAACTCGGACCTGGCCAACGACTACGGCAACCTGGCCAGCCGGATCTTCAAGATGGTCGAGTCATACTGCGGGGGCTTGGTCCCCGAAGTTACGAAGATGCGACATGACGACCAGGAATTGAAATCGCTGGCACTGGGGCTCGGGGACAAAGTCGAGGGCCTGGTGGAGCAGTTCGACCTCAACGGCGCCCTGTCCGCGGTGATGGACACGGTCAAGGCCACCAACCGATACGTGGAGTCGAACGCGCCGTGGAAGCTGTTCAAACAGGGGGACCAGGAGCGGATAGACACGGTGCTGAACACCGCGGCCGAGACGCTGCGGGTCTGCTCCCTGCTGCTTTACCCGGCCATGCCGGGAAAGTGCAAACAGTTGCTAGACCAGCTGGGGACCGACGGCGAGCCGTCTTTGGAGCAGGCGAAGACATGGGGGTTGGTCAGGCCGGGGACAAGGGTGGCGGTCGGCGAGCCCCTGTTCCCGAGGATAGACGCCAAAACGACCCTTCGACTTCGCTCAGGGCTGGAAAAAGAAGGCGGAAAACGAATGGAGGAAGAGTCGAAAACGAAGGAAGAAGTAAAAAGTGAGAAGGAAAACGTCCTATCCGGCGAGGAGCTGGTGGACATCGACTACTTCAAGAAGGTGAAGCTTCGCACCGCCGACGTCATCTCGGCCGAGAAGGTGGAAGGGGCCGACAAGCTGTTAAGGCTTCAGATCCGTATCGGCGAGGATACCAGGCAGATACTGGCCGGCATCGCCCAGTGGTACCCGCCGGAGTCTTTAGTCGGGAAGCAGATCGTGGTGGTGGCCAACCTCAAGCCGGCCAGGATCCGGGGCCTGGAGTCCAACGGCATGCTGCTGGCGGCCCAGGATCAGGAGGGGGTGGTCATACTGACGCCGGAGCGGAGGACGGAAAGCGGCAGCAGGATAAAATAAGGCGCAGCCTAAGGAAGCGATCGCTAACCAAAAGAAGCCCCGCAGCTGGTCGTCGAGCGGACTTGTGATGAGCAAGGCCGAATCAGTCGAGACGCTGCGGGGCCGGTTCTTTGATCCGATTGTTATGATCTGTTAAAAGCTGGATCTTGGCGTTTCGGGCATTTCGGCGGGAAATCGTTATTTTTCAACTTCCTCCGGCTTTCCCTCGGTCCCCGGCATCACCGGCATCCGGGGGTGCTTGGCGAAGGAGAAGGTCAGCTGCTCGTACCAGGTGTCGGACGAGACCACCATTCGCAGGATGTTTTTCCACAGCTCCACCGGCGGGCCGAAGTGCTGCCAGTCGACCACCATCACCCGGACGCCGCGCCGCCGCATCTCCTGCACCAGCAGCTTGTAGTTCTTGTCCAGGTGCTGCAGGTAGTCCAGGGGCACCCCGGTCTCCTGCTCCCGGGCCCGGGCGGCCATGCGGCGGTGGCACTCCTCCGGGGGGACCTCAAGATAGACGAAGATGTCGGGCGGCATCACGTCCCGGCTCATGTTGCGGAAGACGTCGACGTAGAGCTGGTACTCCTCCCGGGTCATGAAGCCCCGCTCCATGGCGGTGGTGGCGAAGACGGTGTCGCCGTAGATGGGCCGGTCCTGGATGACCACGCCGCCCTGGGTGCCCCAGGCCAGCTCCACCGCCAGCCGGTGCTGCTCGTAGCGCTGGCAGAGCATGAACATCTGCATGCCGAAGCCGCCGCCGGTGTTCTGTCCGGTGCGCAGGTCCTCGTAGTAGCGGCTGAGGAAGTGGGGGAACTTGGGGTGGTTGGTGGGCTCCTCCAGCACCCGGGCCGGCCAGCCGGAGCTGGAGGCGGCCGAGCAGATGGCGTGGCAGGCGTTGGTCTTGCCGGCGCCGATGTTGGCGTCGACGGTGATGAACAGGCCCTGCCTGCGGGGACGTTCCTCGGAGGTCATATGATCTCTTTTCGACAGGATTGACGCGATTTGACGGAAAGCCGTCCTGATGACATGGTAACCAGTTTACGAAAAGGCGGGGGTTTTGTCAAGTCAATAATTGATTCACAAACCTGTTGCCTTATGTCCCGGGTTTGGATATAATGAATGCTCCGGCCGGCCCGGCCTGGAGCCAGAAAAAACGTTACCCGTCAAGCGAGGACCAACATGGACGACGCCATCAAGCGCATCGCGGCCCTGGAGAAGAAGGAGCAGGGAATAATCCTGGACTCGGTGTTCGACGGCCCCGACGGCCGTGGTACCAAAGCCTTCCTCGGTTACCTCAAGTCCGTTCCCCCTGAATCCAGGCAGGCCCTGATCGCCAAGCTGCCCCTGCAGACCGCCCAGTGGGCCGAGGAGGCCATGGCCAAGCTCAAGCCGGCCGGGGAGGCGGAGGCCGGGAAAATCGAGAAAAAGCTGGCCAGGGCCCTCGAGAGGCTGCCCCAGCTGGTCAAGCGCATGGAGGCGGCCACCCGCAAGGCGGCCAAGAGGATCGCCAAGAACCGGGAGCTGGTGAGGTCGCATTTCACCGCCCTGGAGAGGATCATCTCGGACCAGCAGAAGGGCCTGCCCCGGGGCGACCTGCAGAAGCCGGCCACGGCCGGTGCCGAGATCATCGACCTCCCGCCGCCCGACTCTGTCAAGCCGGCCTCGACCGACATCTCGGAATGTGTGGCCAAAAGGCAGAGCCGGAGAAAGTTTTCGCCGGAGCCGGTTTCGCTCGGAGAGCTCTCCTACCTGCTGTGGGCCACCCAGGGGGTGCGCAAGGTGCTGGGGGGCGGCAAGGCGGCCCTTCGCAACGTGCCCTCGGGCGGCAACATGCATCCGTTGGAGACCTACGTCGCCGCCAGCCGGGTGGATGGGCTCAAGCCCGGACTCTACCGCTATCTGCCGCTGGACCACAAGCTGGTCTTCCTTTTCACCGTGAAGAGCCAGGCCAAGGCCTTGTCCAAGGCGGCCCTGGGCCAGGACTTCGTGGGCGACTGCGCCGCCACTTTCATCTGGAGCGCGGTGCCCTACCGCAGCGAGTGGCGCTACACCATCGAGGCCGCCAAGCTGGTGCTGCTGGACGCCGGGCATGTCTGCCAGAACCTCTATCTGGCCTGCGAGGCCCTGGGCCTGGGCACCTGCGCCATCGGGGCCTACGACCAGAAGCGCTTCGACGCCCTGTGCAAGCTGGACGGGGTGGACGAGATGGTGGTCTACGCGGCGCCGGTGGGGAGGTTCTGAGAGCATTGCTGGATAAGCGGAAGATGAATCGCACCATTTTACCGGCAGTACTTGTACTGGTCGCCCACACGGCCCTCGCCGCCGGCCCCGCCCCGGTCTACTTCACCAAGGACGTTTCTGGTCGCGGCGTTCTCAAGGTTTACGAGAAGATCAAACCAGATGTCAGGGGCACGGTGGCGGTCAAGACCCACTTCGGGGAGAAGGGAAACCAAAATTATCTGAAGCCGGCCGTGGTCCGGCCGCTGGTCGAAAAGCTCAAGGCCACCCTGGTGGAGACCAACGTCCTCTACTCCGGCCCCAGGCAGAAGACCGAGACCCACATCAAGCTGGCCAGGGAGCACGGCTTCACCTTCGCCCCCATAGACATCCTGGACTCCGAAGGCGAGGTTGCCTGGCCCTGCAGCACCGCCCTCTACACCCGGGTGCTGGTGGGAAGCCGCACCAGGAACTACGGCACCATCGTCATGCTCAGCCACTTCAAGGGGCACGGGCTGGCCGGGTTCGGCGGCGCCATCAAGAACATCGCCATGGGGCTGGCCTCGCGCATGGGCAAGCGGGCCATGCACGCCGATCTGGTGCCGGAGTTCGATCCTGACAAGTGCATCGGCTGCAACGTCTGCGCCATGCAGTGCCCGGTAAAGGCCATCCGTACCAACCCCATCCGGTTGGAGGCCCGCAAGTGCATCGGCTGCGGCCAGTGCATCCAAGCCTGTCCGGTGGCGGCCCTGACGCCGCCCCAGGGGAGGGTGGGGCCAGATGAATTCAACCGGAGGCTGGCCGAGTACGCCAAGGGCATATCCGACAGCGTCCGCCTGGTCTACATCAACGTGCTGATGGACATTTCGCCCGACTGCGACTGCGCCGGCAACGCCAGGAGGCCGTTCGTCAAGGACATCGGGGTGCTGGCCTCCACCGACCCGGTGGCCATCGACCAGGCCGGCCTGGACCTGGTCAACAAGGCGCATTCCTGCGGCGACGCCTTTCTCAGGGAGAGCGGCCGCAGCGGCGCGATGCAGCTGGAGCACGGGGAGAAGGTGGGGCTGGGAAGCAGGAAGTACCGGCTGGTGGCCCTGGATTAAGTCCGACAAAGGCCATGGCCAATCCGCTCGCCGCGCTGCGCAGCAAGCCGAACCTGATAATATCAATATCGGCCGGGCCGGGATATTACCCCTACTACGTGAAGAACGCCAAGGGGGAGATCTGTTGCCACCTGGGCGACTGGGATACGGCTGAGAAGTTATACTATGGGAATCTGGCGGCCGCGCAAACCAGCCGACAGCAGGTCCTCTGCGGCGAGGCTTTGGACCAACTGGGCCACGTCAAGGCGCTAAAGGGAAGTTATCAGGAGGCCATGGAGCTTAGCCTGGCGGCCATGAAAATAGCCGACGGGGAGGGCAGCGAAAAGCTCAGGGCCAAGTGCATCGGCAGCATCGGCAACATCCATTTTTACCTGGGACGGATGGATAAGGCCATAGAATGCTACCGGAACCTGAAGAAGCTCAGCCTCAGCAGCGGACAGGCCGGGCAGACCATCAGCGCCGTCGGCAACCTGGGAATGGCGTTGATCGAACTGGCCGACTACGACCAGGCCCGTGACTGCTTCATGGAGCAGATAGATCTGTGCCGCCGGCAGGGCGACGTTGCCGGCCTGGGAGACGCCTACGGCAACCTTGGCATAATCCACAGCCGGAACGGCCGGTTCGTCGAGGCTGAAGCCTGCTACCGGATCCAGATCGAGCTGGCGCAAAAAACCGGGGACCGGAGGGCGGCCGCCACCGCCCTGGGAAACCTGGGCGGGGTTTTCTGGGCCAGGGGCGACTATCACGGCGCCTTGGCGTGCTGCCGGGAACAGGCGGAAGTCGACGAACAGATCGGCGATTACCACGGATTGTGCCAGGTTCTGGGCAACACGGGGATCGTGCATAAGAACCTGGGGCAGTATGCCCAGGCCGAGGAATGCTTCACCAGGGCATTGGAGCTAGCACGGAGCATGGGCAACAGGCGGGCCGAGGGGGTCACCCTGTGCAACGCGGGCAATCTATTCAAGAGGGTGGGCGACAACCTTCGGGCCATGGAGTGCTACCAAAGGGCCCAGGCATTCTGCCAGGAGCTGGGGATAAAGTTCTTCCTTCTGGAAACCCTGTACCAGCTGGCCGAGCTTCACCTGCTGTTGGGGCAGCCAGGCCAGGCGGCCGAGATAAACGGGCAGGCCCGAGACCTGTGCGATGCAATGCCCGATCCCGAGCTGAGTTTCAACATAGCATTGCTGGACCACCGGATCGGATGGTTCCAGGGCATGAAGCGGAAGGCCCTGGATGGAATGCGGCAGCTTGGCCGCGCCCAGCTGGATCCCAAGCAGCAGGCCGAGGTCCGCTATTTTCTCCACAAGCTGGGCGGGGATGCCGAGGACGGCGCCGAGGCCCGCAGGCTTTACCGTGAGCTTTTGGAGCGCAGGCCCGACGCCCTCTACCGGGAGCGTCTCGAGGAGCTGAGGCGCGGCGATCCGGAGCCGCAAAACACAATAAAAATATAGACATACTAGTAATTGGACGCCAGATGCAAAACAAGATGATTTTCCCCGGCTCCGTCGTGGCGGGGCTTTCCCTCGGCCTCTGCCTGTTTGCCCCGCCGGTCTCCGCCCAGGACCCGCTCCTGTCCATACTCTCGAAAGAGCTTAACCGCGAGTTCGCCGAGCTCGGCAAACAGGAGGTGCCGCCCTACTACCTGGCCTATCGGGTGGACGACATGGCATCCGTAGTCATCGAGGCCTCCTTCGGCGACCTGATGGCCTCGGACAGCGATCGCCGCCGCATCCTGACGGTCCAAGTGCGGGTGGGCAGCCCGGCCCTGGACAACACCCACGAGATACGGTGGGGGATCGACTACCTGAACATCGGCCTGGGGTCGTCGCGCTGGGCGCCCCTGCCCCTGGACGACAAGCCGGAGGCCCTGGCCCAGGCCATCTGGCAGCGGACCGACCAGGAATACCGCGAAGCGGTGGAGAACCTGGCCAAGGTAAGGGCCAACGTGGCGGTCAACGTCGAAGCCGAGGACCGCTCGCCGGACTTCTCGCCCGTTCCGGCCGAGACCCTGGAGCAGGCGCCGGCCGGGCCGCCGCCACTGGACAGGGCGGAGTGGGAGGGAAGGCTGCGCCGGATCTCGCGGCCGTTCCTGGACGATCCGGACATCAACCGATCGGCGGCCAGGCTCAGGCTGTCCTCCGTAAGGAAGTACTTCGTCTCCACCGAGGGGGCGCGCCTGGCCCACCAGCGGACCACCGTCCACCTGGACCTGCTGGGCGAGGTCAAGGCCGAGGACGGCATGGTGCTGCCGCTCTACAAGTCCTACTTCGCCCTGTCGCCCCTGGAGCTGCCGTCCGAAGACCGGCTCCTGGCCGACGTCCGGGAGCTGGTGCGCAAGCTGGCGGCCATCAAGAGGGCGCCCATCGTCGAGGCCTACGCCGGCCCGGCCCTGCTGACCGCGGGCTCGGCCGGTGTCTTCTTCCACGAGATTTTCGGCCACCGGGTGGAGGGGGAGCGGCAGAAGAGCGAGTACGACGCCCAGACCTTCAAGAAGAAGATGGGCCAGCCGGTTCTTCCCCGGGAACTGAGCGTGGCTTTCGACCCAACCATCGACCGCTACCGGGGCCTGGCCCTGAACGGCGGCTACCTGTTCGACGACCAGGGGGTGAGGGGCCGCCGGGTGGAGGTGGTGAGGAACGGCATTCTCTCCGGCTTCCTGATGTCGCGCGCCCCCATCGACAAATTCCCGGCCTCCAACGGGCACGGCCGGGCACAGGCCGGGCTGCAGCCGGTGGCCCGCCAGTCCAACCTGATGGTCGAGACCTCCAAGCCCCTGCCCATGTCCGAGCTCAGGCGTCGCTTCCTGGCCGAGGTCAGGCGCCAGGGCAAGGAGTACGGCTACCTGTTCGCCGACGTCACCGGGGGCTTCACCATGACCGGCCGCTTCATGCCCAACGCCTTCAACGTCACTCCCACCGAGGTCTACCGGATCTACGCCGACGGCCGGCCCGACGAGTTGGTGCGCGGGGTGGACCTGGTGGGCACGCCGCTGTCGGTCTTCGCCCAGATAGCGGCCGCCGGGGACAGGCCCGAGGTCTTCAACGGGACCTGCGGGGCCGAATCCGGCGGGGTGCCGGTGTCGGCGGTGTCGCCGGCCCTGTTCGTCAGGCAGATCGAGATCCAGCGCAAGGACAAGTCCCAGGCCCGGCCGCCACTGCTGCCGAGGCCGAGCGTCGACCTATTCCCTGTCCCCTTCCACGCGGGGGAAGAAGAGACCCGGTCCAGAGGGAAGGAGGCGGGCAGATGAGAAAAACATTCCGATTTTGCCCGGCCGCGGCCGGCTTCCTGGCCGCCCTGCTGGCTTTCGGCCAATTCTCCCCGGCCGCCCCCGACTCGGTGCGCCTGGCCATGGAGCAGGAGATGGAGCGCACCATGGGGCAGCTGGGGCTGGGGGAGCTGAAGAATCCCTGCTTCGCCGGCTACACCGTCAGCGACGCCAGGACCCTGCAGGTGACGGCCAGCCTGGGGGCGCTGACCAGGTCCGACCTGGCGCCCCAGCGCCGGGCCAGGTTGCGGCTGCTGGTGGGGGACCTGAAGATGTCCAACGAGAACTACATGTACTCCGGCAGCTGGACCATGGGCGAGGAGATACCGCTGGACGACGGCCGCCGCGGTGTCCGTCACGTGCTGTGGAGGTTAACCGACAGCCGCTACAAGGAGCACGCCGAGGAGCTGGAGAATAAGCTGGCGGCCATCGCCCAGCAGAACCTGGCGCCCGAGGACACCGCCCTGCCCGATCTGTCGCCGGCCGAGGCCGCGGCTTACGAGAAATCGGAACCTTTGTCGGATTGGCGCGCCGCACAGTGGGAGGATCTGGCCCGGAGGCTTTCGGCGGTGTTCCTGCAGTATCCGGACCTCCAGGCCTCGCAGGCCACCCTCTACCTTTACCAGGCCGACGTCCGCTACCTGAACAGCCAGGGGACCTGGGCCAGGCACCCGGTCAAGGTGTGCGCGGTGGTTGCCGAGGCGGCGGCCCAGGCCGAGGACGGACGCGAGCTTGAGGACAGGCTGGAGTTCTTCGCCCGCGAGCCGGGCGAGCTTCCCTCCGAGGAGTCCATGGCCAGGGGCATCGGTGAGATGGCGGCCACCCTGGCCGCCCTGCGCACCGCCCCGCTATTCGAGGAGTCCTACTCCGGCCCGGTGCTGTTCGAAGGCCAGGCCCTGGCCGAGCTCCTGGCCCAGAAGTTTTTCGGCGGCCAGGCCGGACTCAAGGCCAAAAGGAAGAACATCATGGACCCCAGCTACGCCCGCTCCAAGAGCTCCCGGGCCCTGGAGAACCCGCTGGAGTCCCGCATGGACAAGAAGGTGGTGTCCCGGGACATCTCGGTCAAGGACGTCCCCGGGATGTCCTTGCTTGACGGGCAGAGCCTGATAGGCTCGTACTTCGTGGACGCCGAGGGGGTGAGGCCGCCCCAGGAGCTGTTGCTGGTGGAGAAGGGGGTGCTCAGAAATCTGTTGAACGGCCGGACCCCCACCCAGAAGGTGAGGCAGTCGAACGGTCACAAGCGGCTGGAGCTGACGGCCAACGGGCTGGCCGAGGAGATCGGGCCGGGGGTGGCGGTGATCACATCGGAGAGGACCGAAAGCTACGATAAACTGGTCAAGCGGCTGATAAAGGCGGCCAAGGCAGAGGACCTGGACTACGCCTACATCGTCCGGAGGCTCGGCGGACAGGCGCCGGGCGGCGGCCGCGACCAAGAGGAAGCGGTTCCCGCCCCAGTCGTCGTCGTCCGGGTCTCCGTCAAGGACGGCAGCCAGACGCTGGTGCGCGGGGCCGAGATAGGAAGCCTGCCCTTGGGGTCCCTCAAGCGGGTGCTGGGCGCGGCCAAGGGCCGCTACGTCCACAACACCATGCTGGGCCAGCAGGGGTCGGGCCGGGGCTGGGGCTGGGGCCTGCGCGGGGTGCCGGCCACCCTGGTGGCGCCGCCAGCCCTGCTGCTGGAGGAGGTTGACATGGAGCGGGAGCGGCGGGCGGTGACCGCCAAGCTGCCGGCGGTGCCCAACCCGCTGGAGAAGTGATTTCCCCGGGAACGCAGATGACACTGATTTAAACGGATTTCCGCGGATAAACTCGATCCGTGATATAGGCGAAGTCGTCCGATAACCAAGTTAAGACAGCCATGGACGTGAAAGTAAAAAGCTGGGAAGAGACCTTGAAGCTTAGACGGCAGTCAAAGTCCGAGGGTCGCCGGGTGGTCTTCACCAACGGCGTGTTCGACATCCTGCACCGGGGCCACGTGGAGTATCTGGCCAAGGCCCGGGCCATGGGCGACCTGCTGGTGGTCGGCATGAACTCGGACGCTTCCGTCAATAGGATAAAGGGCCCTTCGCGCCCGGTCAACCACCAGGAGGACCGGGCCGTGGTGCTTTCGGCCCTGGCCTGCGTGGACTGCGTGGTCGTCTTCGAGGAGGACACCCCCCTCAAAATCATCGAGCTGCTGGTGCCGGACGTGCTGGTGAAGGGAGCGGACTGGAGGGAGGAGGACATCGTGGGGGCCGACGTGGTGATAAAGAACGGGGGGAGGGTGGAGAACATAGAGCTGACGCCGGGGAGGTCGACCACGAATGTCATTGATAAAATAATAATCAACTGTAAGGAGAAGGAATGAAAAAGCTATTAGCCGCTTTAACCGTGGCTGCGTTAATGGCCTCGGTTATCTGGGCACAGTCGGACTCAACGAATGTTCAGATGGAAATCAAGAAAGCAAGGAAACTTTCTGATATCCCCGGGAAATGGGTGGTGGGGTTGGAA
>DHHE01000210.1 GCA_002403115.1 bacterium UBP2_UBA4780
CAGGAGACATCATGGAAAACGTCAAAATAGTCAAGTATAAGGCCTTCAACGAGATAGCCTCGTCGGTGGTCCACGAAATGAAAAATCCGCTATCGGCCATAACCTTGGGCCTTGAGTATATCCAGCTCGGGAGCGCCGAGGCAAAAGCGAAAGCCGACGTATTTTCTAACATCTCGACGGCCGTGGGCCGCCTGAACGAGATGCTGGAAAACCTTCGACTTATATTCAGCGACGAGAGCGAATCGGGCAAAAGAACCCCGTTGAAGATTTCCGAGATCCTGGGCAAGACCAAGGGCCTGATGAACTATTATCTGACCAAGAACCACATTCACTTCGAGATCAATGCGGACGGGGACGAACCTTGGATAATCGGCAACGAAGGGCAGTTGATGACCATTTTCTTCCTGGCCGCCGCCTGGTTGATAAGGCGGGCGGAAAGCGGAAGCAGCATGGTGTTTCAGCTGGCGCCGGAAAACGGAAGTATAAAAGTCATGGCGGTATCGCAGGGCGGTTCCGGCAGCTTAAGCGCCAAGCCGCGTCCGGCCGGGGACAAACAGACGACCGAGGCGCTGAAAGAGCTGGCCTCGGCCAATGGCTGGCAGGCAACCTTTGCCGAACCGGACGATGGAAAGGCGGAACTGACCATAAGCTTCCCGGCCGGAAAATTAATGCATCAGAAAAGGGGCTAAAATGGGCAGGATTCTGATAATAGACGACGATCGCAGCATCTGCGAACTTCTGGGACACATCCTGGAAAACGACCGGCACCAGGCCGATGCGGCGTTCACCGGAGCCGAAGCCCTTAAGGCTGCAGCCGACGGGGACTACGATCTGTTCCTGCTCGACATGCAGCTTCCGGATGTAACCGGCCTGGAGATGATCTCATCCCTGGCCGAGCTGAGGCCGGAGACGCCGGTGATCATCATCACCGGTCACGCCAGCATCGAGGACGCCGTCAAGGCGGTAAAGGCCGGGGTCTACGATTACCTGCAGAAGCCGCTCCACGCCGACCAGGTGCTGATGGCCGTCAACCAGGCCCTGGAGCGCAAGAGGCTGCTGGAGGAGAACAGGTATCTCAAGGAGACGCTGAACGAGAAGTATGGATTCGACACCATCCTCACCAAGAACAAGGCCATGCTCTCCATCTTCGCCACCATCCGCAAGGTGGCCGACACCAGGGCCACGGTGCTGATCACCGGGGAGAGCGGCACCGGCAAGGAGCTGGTGGCCCGGGCGGTGCATTTCAACAGCGGCCGCCGGAACGCCAGGTTTGTGCCCATCAACTGCGGCGGCATCCCCGAGACCCTGCTGGAGTCCGAGCTTTTCGGCTACGCCCGGGGAGCCTTCACCGGGGCGGTGGGCAGCAAACCCGGGCTTTTCCAGTCGGCCGACCGGGGCACCATCTTCCTGGACGAGATAGCCTCCATGCCCCAGTCGCTGCAGGTCAAGCTGCTGCGGGTGCTGCAGGAGGGGACCTACTACCCGCTGGGCAGCGTCACTCCGGTCGAAGTCGATGTCCGGGTGGTGGCCGCCTCCAACCAGAACCTGGAGGAGGCGGTCAAGGCCGGGACCTTCCGCGAGGACCTGTATTACCGGCTGAACGTCATTCACATACTTCTTCCGCCGCTGCGGGACAGGAAGGAGGACATCCCCAACCTGGCCCAGCACTTTTTGGGGAAATACGCCAAGGAGCACGGCAAGGCGATCAAGGGACTGGAGCCGGCGGCCCAGGAGCAGTTGATGCGCCATTCCTGGCCCGGCAACGTCCGGGAGCTGGAGAACGCGGTCGAGCACGCGGTGGCGGTGTGCGCCGGGCAGACCCTGACCGCCCGGGACCTTCCCGAGAGAAGGAGCCACGCCGCCTCCGGGGGCGGCGGATCCATGATCCACCAGACACTGCATCAGGCCCGGGACGAGTTCGAGAAGCAGTATATCCAGGCCCTGCTGAAGGCCACCGGCGGCAACATCACCAAAGCGGCCGTCATGGCGGGGATCGCCAGGCAGAACCTCCAGCTCAAGATCAAGGAATCCGGCATAAACCCCAAGGCCTACGCCCTGAACCGGGAGAAGTCATGAAACGAAAATTGATGATAGTCGAGGACGAGCCGGTGCTGGCCGGCACCGTGGCCGCGTTGCTCGGCCAGGAGAGGTACGCGATAGTCACGGCCGCCGACGGCCGGCAGGCAACCGCGATGATAGCCCGGGAAAAGCCGGACATCATCCTTTCCGACCTGGTGATGCCGGGCATGGACGGCATGCAGCTGCTGGATTGGGTTCGGGAAAAAGGGTACGACTGCGCCTTCATCCTGATGACGGTCAAGGACAGCGCCTTCGGGCCGATCTCCAGGGGCAGGCATGTTCCGGATTTCTGCCTGACGAAGCCCTTCGACCGTAAAAGCCTTCTGGACGCGGTTACAGAGGCCGAGGCCGGGAAAGTCGCCGGGGGAAATGCCGGGGGAGAGGGACAGGGACCGGAAACGAATGGAAAGACGGGAAGGAGTGGACGACATGAACGGAAATGACGACATACTGAACGCCAGGATACTGGCGGTCGACGACGAGCCGGTCGGACTGAATTTCCTGAAGGTCAACCTTCAGGCCAGGGGTTTCCGCCGGGTGACGGTCTGCACCGACCCCCGCCAGGCGCTGGAGGTCATGAAGGACATCATGCCCGATGTGCTGCTGCTCGATCTCGTAATGCCGGAGCTGGACGGTTTCGGGTTCATGGAGCTGGCGCGGCGGGAGCGGCCCGGAGAGTTCCTTCCCATCCTGGTGATCTCGGGACAGGGCGATTCCGAGTCGAAGCGCCGGGCCCTGGAGGCGGGCGCCAGGGATTTCATAACCAAGCCGTTCGACATGGTCGAAGTGGCGGCCCGCGTCAGGAACATGGCCGAGATGAAGCTCATCTACGACCAACTGCGCGGCCAGAACCGGGAGCTGGAGGAGAAGGTGGCGGCCAGGACCGAGAACCTGCACAACACCTTCCGCGAGGTGCTCAACAGCCTGAGCACCGCCATGGAGTACCACAACAAGGAGACGGGAGACCATTTGAAAAGGATCAGGGACTTCATCTCCATCCTGGCCCGGGGTTCCGGGGTCGAAAATACCAAGGCCGAGAGACTGGCCGACGCCAGCGTCATGCACGACATCGGCAAGATCGGGGTGCCGGAGGGGGTGCTGGTCAAGGCCGGTCCGCTGACGGCCCAAGAATGGGAGCTGATGAAGAACCACACCGTCATCGGGGCGGACATCCTGGCGGGATACGATTCCGGGCTTATTCACGTCGCCCGGAACATCGCCCTGACCCACCACGAGAAATGGAACGGGACGGGCTATCCCCGGGGCCTGGTGGGAATCGAGATCCCCCTGGAGGGCCGGATGGTGTCCCTGTGCGACGCTTTCGACGCCCTGCTCTCGGAGCGCCCATACAAGCCGGCCTGGCCGATGGACGAGGCGGTGAAGGCCATCCTGGCCGAGAGGGGCCGCAGCTTCGATCCGAATCTGGTGGATGTTTTCGAGGCCCTCAAGGACGAGTTCATAGAAGCGGCCAGGGTCGGCCGGGCCGGGGAAGCGCCGGCACTGCGGCCCGTTCCCGGGAACACGGCCGTTTCGCGGCAAAATACCCTGGCTGCCTGAGATAAGCAATGCCCGATGCGGGTACCGGCGGGCGATGCCTGGCTGGGATCGGCGATCTGAAGGAGCGGACATGAAAACGGCGGGAGTAATACACGGCGAAGAACAGCGAATCCCGGAGGCGGGCGCTCCGGCCCGGGAAATCGTCGTTCAGGCGGATGGCGGGAGTGCCGCCTGTGACGAATCGGCGTTGAAGGCGTTGCTGCTGGACGCTGTCAGCGACTCCGTCATCGTCCACGACCTGGAAGGCTGCATCATCTACGCCAACCGGGCCGCCCGCGACTTGCGGGGCTACACCCAGGAGGAGTTCCTCCGTCTCAACCTGCGGGACATACTGGGGGGTGACACCGAGTCCGCCCTGGAGAAGCGTATGGCCGGCCTGACGGCAACAGGCCGGCACGAAACGGAATCAAGCTCCCGGCGCAAGGACGGCAGCGAGTTCCCGGTCGAGATCGATTCCCGGCTGGTGTCCATCGAGGGCCAGAGCTATGTGCTGAGCGTGGCCCGGGACATCGCCGAGCGTGAAAAGGCTGAACAAGCCCTCAAAGAAACCGTGGAGAAACTGGAAGCGACCCTCGCCGCTTTTCCCGATCTTTTGTTCGAGGTTGATCGGACGGGTCTGATTTATGATTATCACACCTCGCCCGAAAATCAGCTGTACGCGCCGCCCGGGGAATTCGCGGGAAAAACGGTCGCCCAGATGCTGCCGGCGGATGCGGCAGCCGTCATCCAGGGGGCGCTCGCTAAAGCCGAGCTCCAGGGAAAGCACGGCGGTGACATTTATTCACTTGATATGCCCGGCGGCCGTCGCTGGTACGAGCTATCCGTGTCGCTTATGGGCAAAAGGAGCATTCCGGAGGCAAGGTATCTGGCGACCGTTCGTGACATCACGGAGCGCAAGAAGGCCGAGGCGGCGTTGCGCGAATCCGAACAGGATTTCAGGACGATCTTCGAAAATGCCGGCGACGGAATGTTCCTGGCCGATTTGGAAACCAATAAATTACTGAAAGGCAATGCGTCGTGCCTTAAAATGCTGGGCCTTTCCCAGGAGGAATTCATATGCAGTGTTTTGCGGGACCTTCACCCGCCCGAGGAGCTGCCCCAGATATTCGAGAAAATCGGCATGTTTATGAAGGGCGACAAGGACCTCCGCATGGAGTGCCGTTTCAAGCGTAAAGACGGGTCCACATTCACCTCCGACCTCAGCCCCTCCTCGGTCAATTATCAAGGGAAGAAGGCCATCTTGATCGTCTTTCAGGACATCTCCCAGCGCAAGCAAGAGGCCGAGGCATTGCAGGAAAGCAGGCAACTTTTCCAAAGTTATTTTGAAAATGCTCCGTACGGCGTGTTTATTGCCGATGAAAAAGGCAGTTATCTTCAAGTAAACCATGCTGCCTGCAGGATCACCGGGTACTCCCGGGAGGAATTACTGGTCCTAAGCATACCGGACATGATTCCCCCGGAAGAAAGGGAAACAGCTGGCAACCATTTTCGCCGTGCGGCAGAAACCGGAAAGGCTTCCGGAGAATTCGCATTCAGGCATAAAAATGGAAATATTCGATATTGGTCGGTTGATGCCGTCAAACTGTCGGAAACGCGCTTTATGGGCTTTGTTCAGGACATTACCGAGCGGAAAATGATTGAGGACGAACTGAAATCTTCCGAGGCCAAGTACCGTCTGCTGGTGGATAATCTGGGCGAGGGTATCGGCATCACCGACCGGCATGAGCTATTCACCTTCGCCAACCATGCGGCCGAGCGGATCTTCGGGGCCGGGCCCGGTCAGCTGGTTGGCCGCGCCGTAACCGAATTTCTTGACCCAGCCGGACTGGAAGTGGTCAATCAACAGACCGCCAATCGCCGCGTTGGAGCCGAGAACCGCTACGAGCTGGCCATCAACGACGCCGGCGGCCAGCGGAAGTATCTGACCGTCACCGCCGTTCCGCAGACCGGCGAACAGGGCGGGTTCCTCGGCACCTTCGGCATTTTCTGGGACATCACCCAGCGCAAGAAGGCCGAGGCCGAGCGGGAGAAGATGATCTCCGAACTTAAGGAAGCCCTGGCCAACATCAAACAGCTCAAGGACCTGATACCCATCTGCGCCTCATGCAAGAAGATCCGTAACGACCAGGGCTACTGGCAGCAGGTGGACGTCTATCTGAAAGAAAACACGGAGTCCGACGTCTCCCACGGCCTGTGCCGGGAGTGCGCCGAGAAACTGTACCCCGAATTCGCCAAGAAGAAGGAGACACGTCATGAATGAGAGTGATAAAGCGGCCCGCTGCTGGCCGGTCACCGTCCTGCTGGTGGAGGACGATTTGGAGCTGGCGGCCGCGCTGCGCCACGCCTTGGTCGAACACGGCTGCCTGGTCCACCTGGCCCAGGACGGCAGCGAGGCCCTGGAGGCCCTGGGCCGGATGCGGCCGGACGTCATCGTCATGGACGCGGTCATGGCCGGAATGGACGGCATGGAGACCCTCCAGGCCGTCAAGTCGGACTGGCGCCACCGCGGCATCCCGGTGATCGTGACCAGCGGGTCCGGGGAATACCGGGAATGGGCACTGCGGGCCGGGGCCGATGTCTTCCTGCTGAAGCCGGCCGGCGGTGAAACACTTTTCCGAACGGTGATGGAATGCATCGGAGCGGCCGCCTGGGCGGCCTGAGTGCGATCGTCCCGATGCGCCCCGCCGGCGGTCGAGTGGCTGCCATCTCGATACGAACCGATACCCGGTTCTACTCGATGAGCAGCAGCAGTATCGAGACCCGGCGGGGCGCCAGCAAAGTGTCCGCCGGCTGCCCGAGGTCCGAATGCCGTTCAACGGACGGCCGACATCGAGTAGGCCGACATCTCGATACGAAACGGGAACCGTTTCTACTCGATGTTCGGCCGTATCGAGATGTCGGCCATAGTCTGAAACAGCTAAC
>DHHE01000193.1:0-1298 GCA_002403115.1 bacterium UBP2_UBA4780
CCGAAAAACCGGTTCCACCCGGTCGATGGAGGCAAGCGGCGGTTCTACTGGTGGCACCTGCTCTTCGTCGGGGCCATGGTGGGGGTGGCCCTGTCGCCCAACTTCCTCCAGCTGTTCATCTTCTGGGAACTGACCACCATCTGCTCCTGGGCCCTGATTTCCTACTACCACGACCGGGACTCGCTGGAGGCGGGATTCGAGGCCCTGATCAAGACCTTCTTCGGCGGCATATTCTTCCTGATCGCCCTGATCGTGCTCTACGTCAACACCGGCAGCTTCGCCTTCGACGCCGTCAACTTCCTGACGCCCGGGACCAAGACCGCCGTCTTCCTGCTGCTGCTGGTGGCCGCCTGGGCCAAGGCCTCGCAGATCGTCTTCTTCGCCTGGCTGCCCAACGCCATGGCCGCTCCCACCCCGGTCAGCTGCTACCTGCACGCCGCGGCCATGGTCAAGGCCGGCGTCTACCTGATGGCCCGGGTGACCGTGTCCACCGTCGGCTTCGACCACTGGCTGGGCCTGCTGACAGCGGTCTTCGCCGTGTTCACCATGCTGGCCGCCCTGTTCCTGTTCTTCTTCCAGAACGACCTCAAGAAATTTTTGGCCTACTCCACCATCGCCCACCTGGGGTACATCTTCCTGGGGATAGGCCTGGGGGTGATGGGCTCGCACTACGGGTTCCAGGGGGCCATCCTCCACATCATCTGCCACGCCCCGGCCAAGGCCCTGTTGTTCATCTCGGTCGGCGCCATCGCCTACTCCACCGGCACCCGCAACATGGACGAGCTGGGGGGGCTGACCAAGACCATGCCGGTGACCTCGATCGCCTTCATCATCGGCACCCTGGGGGTGACCGGCATCGCGCCCCTGTCCTGCTACTGGTCCAAGCTCTTTTTGATGGAGGGGGTCATCGAGACCGGGGGCTGGATCGCCATCCTCCTGATCGTCCCCTTCGTGGCCGAGATCATCATCGCCTTCGCCTGGTACTTCTTCGTGGCCCACAAGGTGTTCTTCGGCCCGCCCACGGCCAGGGTGGAGAACATCGAGCGGGTGCCCAACACCACCCGGGCGGTGCTGATAACGCTGATGGTGCTGACGGTGATAGCGCCCATGCTGGGTCTGCCGCTGGTGAAACTGGTCAGATAGTGAATGCATAGAACGCGGATGACACGGATTAAGCGGATTGCCGCTGATTGTACCAATATTCACATAGGCCTGATAGTGGCCCTGCTGGCGGCCCAGTTCGGCTGCGCCAGGGCAGTTGTTGATTAAAGCATTCTAAATTCAGAATACTCCATTTA
>DHHE01000193.1:1393-4254 GCA_002403115.1 bacterium UBP2_UBA4780
TGGCGGTGCTGGCCGGCGGCGCCTACAACCCGGACAAGCCGCTGTTCCTGATCTCCGGGCTGGGGGCCTCGTTCCTGCTGAAGGTGGACGCCCTGTCGGCCATATTCCTGCTGGTGATCGCCGTGGTCTCCTGGGCGGCCGGCCTGTTCTCGGTGCAGTACATGCAGCACTACAAGGAGTCCCTGGCCCGCTACTACCCGCTGTTCCTGCTCTTCATCCTGGGCATGTTCGGGGTGGTGGTGGTGCGCGACCTTTTCTTCTTCATCGTCTTCTGGGAGTTCATGACCCTGACCTCCTACGGCCTGGTGGTCTACGAGTGGGGGGAGAAGAAGAACGTCAACGCCGGCTTCAAGTACTTCCTGATGACCCACATCGGCACCGCCGGCGTCATCATCGCCGCCAACGTCCTCTACCACTACAGCCAGTCCTTCGACCTGGACGCCCTGCGCCCGGTGATGGGGCTCTTGGCCTCGGACAACCCGGCCCTGCTGCACACCGTGCTGCTCCTGTTCTTCCTGGGTTTCGCCACCAAGGCCGGCGTCTTCCCCTTCGGCGACTGGCTGCCCGACGCCCACCCGGCCGCGCCCTCGCCGGTGTCCGCCATCCTCTCCGGGGTGATGATCAAGATCGGGATCTACGGCCTGCTGCGGGTCTTCTGGGGGATGCTGCCGGTGTCGTCCTACACCCACACCTGGGGCACGGTGATGGCGGTGTTCGGCGCCGGCTCCCTGTTCATCGGCACCATGGCCGCCCTCTACCAGAACGACACCAAGCGGATGCTGGCCTTCTCCTCGGTGGGGCAGATAGGCTACGTGATGCTGGCGCTGGGAACCTCGCTGGCCTTCGCCACCATCAGCCCGGCAGTGGCGGCCCTGGCCCTGGCCGCGGCCCTGTTCCACATCGTCAGCCACTCCATGTCCAAGTCCCTGCTGTTCCTGACCGCCGGCTCCCTGCAGTATAAGACGGGCCAGCGCCAGCTGGACCTGCTGGGCGGCCTGGGAAAGTACATGCGGTGGTCCGCCGCCGCCGCCCTGACGGCCGGGCTGGGCCTGGCCGGATTCCCGCTGCTGGGCGGGTTTGCCTCAAAGTGGCTGATCTACCAGGCGACGCTGAACGCGGGCTCAAGCATGTCCTTCATCCTGATCTGCGGCCTGCTGGCCCTTTTCACCAGCCTGCTGACCCTGGCGGTGGTCGTCAAGTACTTCGGCCTGTCGTTCCTTGGCCAGCGCACCGAGCGGAACAAGGAGGTCTCGGATGACGTCCCGGTTTCGATGAGAACCGCCCAGCTGCTGCTGGCGGCCGCGGTGGTGCTCCAGGGCCTGCTGGCGGCCGGGGTGTTCCGCGGGCTGTACGCCGGGATGTCGTCTCTCCTGCCGCCGGGCTACTGGCCGCCGCTGGCCTCGCTGGCCGACCTGTCGAACGGCGGCCTGGCCCTCAACTTCGGCGAGGGGTTCGTGGCCTGGTACCGGCCGCTGCACCTGCTGCTGATCCTGGGCGGCCTGGGCGGCCTGGCCTGGCTGCTGTGGCGCGCCGGCGGGGCCAGGGTAAAAGTCTCGGAGCTTTGGTACTCGGGCGAAGTGCAGAGCCCGGAGCAGGTGCGCTACCTGGCCTCCAGCTATTTCATGACATTCAAGCAGCACTTCAACATCCGCGTCGGGGGATACAGCCAGGAGGGGGTCTACCCCAGGTGGCCGGTGCCGAAGCTGAGGAAGTCCTTCAAACTGAAGCACCTGTTGGACGTGGACGACTGGCTCTACCGGCCGCTGGCCTACCTGGGCCGCAAGACGCTGGAGGGCTTCTCCCGCACCCATTCAGGCATCCCCCAGTGGTACCTGCTGTGGATGGTGCTGGGCGCGGCCGTGGCCATGGCGGTGATGTTCCTGGTCCGCTGATTTTTACTGGACACAGATTTCCACAGATCCGAACCTGATCCTTATTCTGGCAACGATTCGCTAACTGCAATTTAGTACCAATAATGACCAAACAGGAAATCCTCTTCATACTCAAGGCCAAGCTGGGCCAGGGCTTCATCCGCCACACCGAGCCCATCCCCGACCAGCTTTGGGTCGAGGTCAGGCCGGAGTCGGTGGTCCAGGCGGTGGATATCATCCACAACCAGACCGAAGGCCGCTACCTGGTGTCCGTCGGCTCGGACGAGCGGGACATCAAGAACCGGTTCGGGGTCTACCACCTGTTCACCTTCGACGCCGGGCACTTCTTCGTCACCCTGGACGTGTCGGCCGACGCGGCCAAGCCTCAGGTGCCCTCGGTGACCCCGGTCATCAAGGGGGCCAACTGGTCGGAGCGGGAGATCCGCGACCTGCTGGGCGTCGAGTTCCCGGGCCATCCCGACCCGCGGCGCCTGGTGCTGGCCGACGACTGGCCTCAGGGCGTCTATCCCCTGCGCAAGGAATTCGACTACAAGACCAAGCCGGAGTCCAGGCCGGAGTGCGCCTACAAGTTCAAGGACAACCCGCCCAACACCACCGTCATCGCCATGGGGCCGTACTTCCCGGTGTTCGAGGAGGCCACCTATTTTCGGCTGTACGTCGAGGGGGAGAAGGTGGTGGACGTGGACTACCGCGGCTTCTACGCACACCGGGGCATCGAGAAGCTGGGAGACTCGGAGCTGACCTACAACCAGATACCCTTCATCGCCGAGCGCATCTGCGGCATCTGCGGCTTCGTCCACAACGTCTCCTTCTGCAAGCTGGTGGAGCACGCCGCCGGGATAAGGCCGCCGCGGCGGGCCGATCACATCAGGACCATCATGCTGGAGCTGGAGCGCATCCACTCCCACGCCCTGTGGCTGGGGGTGGCCGGGCACATCATCGGGTTCGACACGGTGCTGATGCAGACCT
>DHHE01000174.1:0-2043 GCA_002403115.1 bacterium UBP2_UBA4780
CGGACATATCGAGATGAGCGGCCACTCGACCATCGGCGGGCGTACCGAGACGCCGGCCAGCATCGTGATGACCGCATGCCTCGTCTATGCGCCGCGTGGTTAATCGAGGGGCAGTATCTCCACCGCGGCCAGCATCACCCTGCTGTCCTTAGGCAGCCTGGCCCCGGGCATCACCGCCTGCAGAACCACCTCCCCCGGCGCCAGTCTCAGGGTGTCCCCGCCCTTGGCCATCACCCCGGGCGACAACTCCCGGTACCCCTGGCCCTCCAGGGCCTGGACGGCCCGCGCCGGGGTCAGCCAGCTTATCCCCAGGGTGTCCAGGCCGCTTTGGCGCATCAGGGCCACCGCCCGTTCGTGGGGCAGGCCGACCGTGTTGGGCACCGCGAACCTGGCTGTCCCGCTTCTGCCCAAGGCCACCCCCAGCTCCTTGAGCTGTCCCTCGGCCGCGGCCAGGTCGTCTCCCAGGTTGACGGACAGCGCGGCCAGTGAGTCGGCCCTGGCCTTCTCCCGGGTGAACTGTATCTCCAGGTCCTTCCAGGCCACGGCGCTGATGCGCGACAGGGCCAGCAGGACCACCCCCAGGATCAGCAGCAGCGCCCCGGCGTTGGTGACGGTCAGCTTGACGCCCCCGGCCTCCAGGTTCAGCTGCTGCTCCGGCTTCCGGGCCACCAGCATGTACAGCCCGAACCCGCAGAGGATGAAGCCCAGGATGGTCTCGATCCAGTTGACTGCCTGCATGTGTTCTCCGCATTTTCTGTTGACTGCTATGGCCCCGTGTCATCCGTCCCTAACCCGGACAAGCCTGAACCAAAACACTAAGACACGAAGGACACGAAGGAATATAATTTTATGACTATCTGTGACCTCTGCAAAACCGGTATACGGAACAACAGATTCCAACCACCCTTTGCTCCCCTCCTTTGTAAGGAGGGGACTTAGGGGTGGTCAGTGTACCGTAACTTTGGTAAAAAACACTTTTGCAGAGGTCTCGAACAATATTTTTCTCTTTTAATCAACCCCAGGTTGCCCGGCTGTTCAAAATCCCTGGTCATTCAGCCCTCATCTGGCCTGTAAAACACGCCTTGCTTTTCAGTAACTGTTATATCCTCATCCTGCAACTCCATCCCCCTGTCCCTCATCAAACTCATCAGCGCCGTGTTGTCCGGGTCCAGCACCCCCTCCCGGAACCTCTCCGGATCGAACTCCCAGGGCAGGAGCGATCCCTTCCGGCGCGAGCAGGCCGGGCACGAGGCCACCCAGTTGAAGATCTGGTCGGTGCCGCCGCGCTCGGGGGACACGAAACAGTCGACCACCCACGCTCCCCGGATACCTGCCTGCACGTAGCCCGGCTGCCCTGCCAGGCGTTGTTCCGGCGAAGGCAGGCCTAAGGCCTGGTGGGCGTGGAACGAGATCTCCTGGCCGCAGTAGAGGCAGCGCCCCCCGGTCCGGTTGAAGACCCAGATCAGCTCGCAGTCGCTGTAGTGGTTCATCTCATCGTCCTCCGGTTTTCCTCCCTGTCCCCCGCCTGCTTCTCCGGCCTGTCAGGCTTCGACTTTCTTGTCATGAGCCTGCCGCAGGGCTCAGCCTGACAGGTTGCCGGCCCCGCCTCACCGCCCTGAAAACGTGAACATCTCGTACCGCACCGGGCAGCGGCAGACCTGCAGGCCCGAGAAGGTCCCGCGGTAGGGGCAGTCCATGGGCTTCCGGTCGGCCAGGAAAAGCATGTCCTTCCCGTCTTCCTCCTCCACCCTGCAACGCCGGCGCCGCCCGGTGACGCAGGCATGGCCCCGGGGGCACTTGACGGCCAGTTTCATGATGCTCCGGGGCACGGATGAACAGCGCCCGCCGGCCCCGCCTCCGGCCCTGTTGCCCTTTTTCATCTGCCGCACTTTCTTTTCTCCGTTGTGGCGACATGTTTCCCTGTTTCCCCTTCCTTGGACCTGTGCTGAGCTCGCCGAAGTACCTGTGCTGAGCCAGCCGAAGTGCCTGCCGAGGGTCAATCCGCCGATGGCCGAGTAGCCGCCATCTCGATATGTCCGCGCC
>DHHE01000174.1:2213-2523 GCA_002403115.1 bacterium UBP2_UBA4780
CTCGATGCGCGGCTGTACCTGTGTCAAGGCGGGGCGGTCAGTACGGGCTCTCACCCGCCGGAGCCCTCCCCGCATTTCTCCTCGTACCGGCAGCATTTGATCCCGCCCACCATCTCCTGGAACAGGCACTCGCGGGAGTCGCAGCAGACGTAACGGCACGGGCCGCCCTTCACCTCCAAGCGGTGGTTAAGGTTGCAGACCGGGCTGCCGCTGGTCTTCTTATGCCCTATGGGCATTGTCATAGTCTAGTGACGGCGCCGGCTGTCGGCCGGGGCCCGCTTCGGAGGCAGGGGCTCGGTCAGGGCGATGG
>DHHE01000176.1:0-1076 GCA_002403115.1 bacterium UBP2_UBA4780
TAATTTTAATGGTGTAACAGCAGCACCGGTACAGCTTAGCCCGCAGCTTTCTAGTGGTGGTTTACCGTTGTATCCATAGAACAAGATAAAGTGTTATCATGTCAAATGAAATAAAAGGTATTATATTTGCGATATTTATTGGTATCGCAAGTATTTTATGGGGAGTTTTTCGGTTAAAAAATACTTATTCAAAAGATAATAAACTTTACAAGAAATTTGCAATAGGTTTAGTTATAAATGGTATTATTTGTTTGTTAGTTGTTCTAATATATATTTATTTATGGTTTCTCAAATAATATATTCAACGTGTTTATAATGTAGGCACATTTTTAATCAAAATCAAAAATCCGCTATTTGACAGGGGTATTGCTTTAGGTGTTGGTAATGGCCCGGCTATTATGCCGGGATTTTACTTTTAACGGCCTACCAGTTTTACCTGGCCTTAATTAAGTATTTCTTGTTCCAGGTAGTTGTCTAACAGCTGCACGATCCATCTATTTCTTTTCAAAGACTACGGAGGACAGGTCTGCTTGTCGTCGCATTCTGCGGGGCAGGCTCTAACGTGGCCTGCGACCTTGACGAGCAGGGCCAGATTGTGCGAAAATTGAGCACAGACGGCAAAAAATAAAATAGAGCGAAATCCGCCGCAGGCGGATATATCTATGGCCCAGGGGGGCGCCATCTGGCCATGGTCATCCCCACCCCGCGAAACTGGACCTACGAGGAGAACCGGTTCGTCTGGGACGATCCCGACCAGGTGTCCATAGTCTCCGACCCGCAAGCGGCCAACGGGCAGGCCATCCGGGCCTTAAGGCCCAACAACAACCGGGTGTGCTACGGCCCGTTCACTTCCGACCAGTCATCCGGGGGCTGGTTCAAGGTGCGGTTCCGGATAAAGATAAGCGATAAAAACGTTTCCGGACCGGTGGTAACCCTGCGGACCACCGGGGACTGGTCCCAGTACGGCTGGACCGGTGAGCGGACGGTGCACGGGGCCGAGTTCGCGGCCTCGATGCAGTACCGGGATTTCGAGATGCTGGTGAGCCTGCCGGCCGGGTCGAAGGCAAGAGGGGGCG
>DHHE01000176.1:1220-3876 GCA_002403115.1 bacterium UBP2_UBA4780
CTTCCTGAATAGATGGGATAATCATTTATGCATATTATTGACTTCGCCTGTTTATTTTGTTATCATCTTATTGCGCCGGCATTTATATAAGTCGAGAACTCTGCAAAACCGGTATACGGGACAACAGATTCCAACCACCCCTTGCTCCCCTCCTTTGTAAGGAGGGGACTTAGGGGTGGTCAGTATACCGTAACTTTGGTAAAATAACACTTTTGCAGAGGTCTCATGTCTATAAACCTTCGTGTCATGCCCTTCCCGCATCAAGTGCGGGATAAATTCCGAAGGGCATCCAGACCTGGATTCCCTCTCCCCGCTTTCGCGAGGACATGTTTCGAGGGAATGACAATATGCTATATTTAATTGAAGAACGAATAGCATGGATAATTTGAATCTTCCGTCGGGAGTGATAGCCGGGATCTGCCGCGAGTACCAGGTTTCCAGCCTGGCCATTTTCGGTTCGGCGGTTTCCGGGCACCTGCGGCCCGACAGCGACGTAGACTTCCTGGTGGCCTTTAATCCAGGCTCAAGGGTAAGCCTCTTCGAAATGGCCGGACTTGCCGGCCGCCTGGGCGAACTGGTGGGGAGAAAGGTCGACCTGGTGGAAAAGGAGGCTATCCGGAATCCTTTCAGGAAGCGCCGGATAATGGACACAATGAAGGTGCTTTATGCGGCCTGACGAGCGCGATACGGCATATCTTTGGGACATGCTGGAGGCCGGTCGCGAAATAATCCAGTTCATGGCCGGAACCGACCAGGCGGGATTCGCCGGAGAAAAGACCTTGCGTTATGCGGTGGAGCGCCAGCTTCTGGTGATCGGCGAGGCGGCCAACCATGTCAGCCCGGTATTCAGGCAGTCCCATCCCGAAGTGCCGTGGACGGCGGTCATCGGTTTGAGAAACCTGCTGGCCCACGAGTACGGCGAGGTGCTGGTCGACCGGATATGGTTTACGGCCACGGAGAAGGTCCCCGAACTGGTGTCCCTCCTCGAGCCTCTGGTGCCACAGACATAAGGAACGGTGCTTGTCCGCCCCGCCGCCAAGCGGGGCCTTTTTGTTGCATTCCGCCCGTGTTTTGGGGTATCATTAACGCTGTCGATCAAGCCTTCATTGATGGAGACGACGCACCTGACCGTAACCACCTCTTCGCCCGGGCAGACCCTGGCCCTGGGGCGCCGGCTGGCCGCCCTGCTGGAGCCCGGCGACGTGATCTGCCTTTTCGGCCAGCTGGGGGCGGGCAAGACCTGCCTGGTCCAGGGCATCTGCCTGGGGCTGGGCGCGGAGGAGGGCGCGGTCAGCCCCAGCTTCACCCTGGTCAACGAGTACCTCGGGCGCCTGCCGGTCTTCCACTTCGACTGCTACCGGCTGGATGGCCCGCGGGACCTGGACCAGATCGGCTACGACGACTACCTGGGCCGGGACGGGGTGGTGCTGATCGAGTGGGCCGAGCGGATAGGGTCCCGCCTGCCGGATGAAAGGCTGGACGTCAGGATGGAACGGGTGTCCGACGACGTCCGGCGGATAACCCTGGAGCCGCGCGGCCCGCGCTGGCAGGGGAGCGGGATAGAGAAAATGCAAGCATGAGTTCCACTTTTAGGTTCTTCTGGGTTTTCAGTGGGTAAGTATAAGTAGTACTACCAATAATCTTTGCCTCATGTTCCTTTCTTGTGACCAAGAAAGGAACCAAAGAAGTCTCTCCGCCCAGCGCTGCGGTGGGCCAGGCAAACGCGCCGGCACTCATTGAACCAGAGCCTGCAGGATGTAAAACACTCAATGAGTGCTTCTTCGGCGCTGAAGTCTGGCCGCACCGCTGACGGCGGGGCCCGGGCCTGCACGCCTGACCGCCGCACATAGTGTGCCATTCCTAGGAGAACATTACTATGGCCGGAATTTGCATAGACACCAGCGGGCGGGCGCTGACCATGGCCCTGTGGGACGAAAGGGGCATAATGGCCTCGTACTCCCGGCCGGCGCTGCAGCGCCATTCCGAGCTGATGGCGCCCGAGCTGGGGGGCCTGCTGACCCGGGCCGGCCTGTCGGCAGGAGACCTGGGGGTGGTGGCGGTGGTCAACGGGCCGGGCTCGTTCACCGGTCTGCGGGTGGGCGTCTCCTTCGCCAAGGGGCTGGCCATGGGCAACCGGGCCCGCCTGCTGCCGCTCAGCACGCTTGATGCCATGGCCTGCTCGATTACTCTGGAAAGCGGCACGGCCTCGCCCATGCTTGACGCCCGGCGGAAACAGGTCTATGCCGCGCTTTACGAGATGTCCCCGGAAGGCTTCCGAATGGTGTCGGGCCCGGCGGCAATAGAGCCTGGGGTTTGGCTGGGAAATCTTCCCCAGGGCACAGCCGTTTTCGGAAGCGGGCTGGGGGCCTATCGGGCTTTGGCCGAGTCCCTGGGCGGGAGAATCACATTGCTGGACGGGCCGCCGGAACCGACGGCCGAGGGGCTGGTCCGCCTGGCGCGGATGCGCTTCGAGTCCGGAGCATTCGCGGACATCGACGAGCTGGACGCCTGCTACGTCCGCAAGACTGACTTCGAGACCGGGGGCGGCCGGCAATGAGCCGGGAGGAGATAGGCCCGATCATTTTATCGGACCTGCCCGGGATACTGGAGATCGAGAGGGCCTCGTTCCCCGATCCCTGGTCCGAAAAACTTTTCG
>DHHE01000056.1:0-403 GCA_002403115.1 bacterium UBP2_UBA4780
CCTGCGCCCTGGCCCTGGCCCTGACGTCGCTCAGCCTCAACGGCCGCAGGCCGGGCTCCGGGCTGGCCGTCTCCGCCGACCGGGCCGAGTACCTGCGCCACCAGCTGGTGCGGCTTGAGGTCCGGCCGGATTCTGCACTATTTATAGATAGTTCCAAGACGCCGGCCGTCGCCCGGTTCTACCACGCCGACACCCTGGTGGCGGGCGTGGGGCGGATGGACTCTGTGGCCCTCAAGTGGGATCCCGCGGAGCGCGCCTGGCGCGGAACCTGGGCTCCGCCCTGGAACCCGCCGCTGGGACCCTATAAAGCCATGGTGACCGTCCCCCTCTCCGACACCCTTGTCCTCCGGGACTCCGCCTCCTTCGCCGTCACGGCCCGCGCGCCGAAAAAGATCCCCGACGG
>DHHE01000056.1:530-4020 GCA_002403115.1 bacterium UBP2_UBA4780
CCCTGGATAAGGGACAACTTCAGGGTCTTCCCGAAATACGCCGAGGAATGCCGCAAGCGGGGTCTGGCTTTCGGCGGCTACGTCGGCAGCTACCTGCTGTGGGGGCCCCACCTCCGCAAGCTGAAATACGACTACTCCTGGGAATACTCCAAGGGCCGTCTCTACCGCAACCACCACGTGGACCTGGACGACGCCAAGCGCCGGGCCGACATCGTCTCGGTGGTGAAACAGCTGGAAGCCGACCCCAACGTGGACTACATCGGGCTGGACTACATCAGGCCCGGGGCCGGCGGCTTCGAATCGGTGGACTCCTTCATGGCGAACATGAACATCGAGGCCCCGGCCGGCTGGGAGAAGTACGACCGGCGCCGGCGCATGCTGTGGGTGGCCGAGCGTGTCAGGCCCCTGTCCTACACCCCGGTCCACCTGCGCTGGCAGTGGTGGCAGGCCCGCCGCTCGGCCGTGGCGGTTGAGAGGATCCTGGCCGAATCGGGGGTCACCAAGCCGGTCTGGGGGTTCACCCTGGGCTGGGACAAGGGCCACGAGCACGGCCAGGACCCGTTGATGATGAGCGACGCCGGCCTGGACGTGGGCGCGGTGATGCTCTACGAGTCCACCGCCAAGCACTGCTTCCAGATGACAAGCCAATGGTCCAAGTATCTGAGGGGCGACGAGGCCCAGGTCATCGCCGGCCAGCAGGTGGACTGGGACCTGCTGCAGAAGAGCGCCGCCCCGCCCGCCCCCGAGGAGATGTACCTCAGGCACACCGACGGCATCCGGGGCATGTCCTCGCATCACCCGGTCAAGGGGCTTTTCTGGCACGACCTGTTCCGCGGCATCCAGGGCCGCAAGGGGCCCCACAACAGCCGGGAGTGGCTGGTGGCCGGGGCGGCCGCCTTCACCAGGGTCCGCGAGGAGCTGGGGCTGATGCCCCTATCGGCCCGGCTCTCCGACCGCGACGGGAAGCTGGGATTGCGACTGTCCTGCAGGAAGCCCCTGGCCGGGCTGCGGATCGAGGGCCTGTCCCCGCTCTCCACCTGCCCCGTCACGGCGCTGGACAGCCTGACCGCGGACACGGTCATAGCCCTGGGCAGGACCCCGGCCCGGGGCCTGGCCGCCTACCGGCTCTGGTGGGGCGACGGGCCGCGCGACCAGTACGTGCTTTTCGCCTACTTCCCCCGGACCTACGCCCAACAGCCGTTCCGCAGGCTGCAGTCGTTCCGGGCCGGGGGCGACGTGCTGATAGCCAACGCCGCCGGCGGCCGGGGCGCGGCCGCGGTCGACTCGCTGGGCCGTTATCTGCGCTCCCTGGGGCTTTCGGTCAACCGGGCGCCGCTGGACAGTTTGGAGCCGGGGCTGGAGCGGAAATACGGCCGGCTGGTGGTGGTGGGCCGGGACAGCCTGCCGGGAAGGNNGGATTAAGGCATCGTGGGATGGAAAACTCGTTTCGAACAACGCTGCCATCGCCGGAAGCCGGGCGTACCAAAATACGGAGGCTTCTAAAAAAAACGGTGATTTCTACGGGTTTTAACGCCTGACGGATGACTCTTGGGCCGGCAGGCAGTTTATTATAAGCACAATTACTATTTATAATTTCCTTGACAAACGCGATAAAAAGGACTATAATCCAAATATTGCAAGGCAAAGCTGGAACGAAGGGTCAACATGCATATTTTCGCGAAACGGCGCCGCAGGCGATGAAACATCTCCTGATGGCGCTTCTCTGTTTGTGCCGGGTCGATAAAGCTTTGCGCGAAGCAAAAGGAGGACGAAGATGAAAAAGCCGGCCTTGTTGCTGTTGATCATGGCTGTGGCAAGCATGGGATCTGCCGAAGGCCATCATCGCCGCCTTTTTGAGTTCGAGCTGCGCGAAGGCGACCCGCGGCCCAAACTGACCCCACCCAGCCCCTCCCCTCCTCCTTCGCATTCGCTTCGGCGGACAGGTCGAGGGGAGGAAAAAAGGGTGGGGTCGAAGACTGCCGGCTGGCAGCCCAACGGCAAGATAGTCTGCGACACCAGCATGGCTTGGCTGCCCAAGATCGTTTCCGACGGCAACAGCGGGGCGATAATCTGCTGGACCGAGCAGTACCGGGGTGCGGATTCGGTGAACAACGCGGATTGGGACATCTACGCCCAGCGGGTGGACTCTGGCGGCAATTTCGTGTGGCAGAGCCAGGGGGTGCCGGTATGCAGCCTTTCTGGATCAAATTCCACCTATCCAGCCATGATTCCGGACGGTAAAGGCGGGGCCATAGTGGCCTGGGAGGACGACCGGGGCGGACTGGGCTACACCCGGGTGTTCACCCAGCGGCTTGATTCCTTGGGCAACCGTATATGGGGTGAGAACGGGACGCTGGTGTGCAACCAGATGAGCGGGTATGTTGACTTGTGCACGGACGGACATGGCGGGGCCATAATAGCCTATGTTGACGGCCGCAACATACCGGTTACCAGCGATGACATATACGCCCAGCGGATGGACAGCGCCGGCAACCCGGTCTGGCAGGCCGACGGCGTGCCGGTTTGCGCCGCGGACAGCATACAGTTCTGGCCGCATATGTGCTCAAACAATAGAGGCGGGGCAGTTATTACCTGGGAGGATGATTACAGGAACAATGGGTCCACTGGTCGGGATGTGTACGCGCAGATGGTAGATTCATCGGGAAATATTTGTTGGACAGTTAATGGCGAACCGATATGTGTAAAGCCTTATATGCAACGAGCAAGAAACCCAGTTTCTAATAACATTGGTGGTGGCATAATTGGTTGGTGGGCATTTAGCGATACTAATAGGGCTTATTTACAATCATTGGATAGCATAGGTGATGTAAAATGGGGTGATGTTCCAGTAAGAACTCTTGATATTCTTTTTACAGATGGCAGGGGGGGGGGTATTGGTGCTTCCGGTGCGTATGTTAACAGAGTTGATAGTGTAGGTAATATTTGTTGGGGTAATGGCGTTCAACTTTTTAGCGATACAGTGGGTTTAAGACGCGATGCAACTGAAGACAGGTATGGAGGTATTATTGTTATAAGAGAGGATAATCGTAACAATCCGCTATATACCGATTTATATGTTCAAAGGGTTGATTCAAGTGGCTTGGTATTATGGAATCCTACAGGGGTTCCGGTTTGCACATTGGAGTATAGTGAATACTATCCAAAAATAACCTATGATGGTTTCGGTGGGGCTATTTTCACTTGGTATGGCCATCCACGCCCTGGTTCGTTGTATACATATCTAAATATAGTTGTGCACAAAATATATTCCGACGGCATCCCTGCCGGAGTCACCGTTGCTCAGGATAGCAGGAAATGCTCGAATGCCATCAAATTGTCAGCATACCCAAATCCAGTTGCGGATATTTTGACAATTGAATATACGTTGCCTTATTCAACTGTAGTCTGCATTAATATTACTAATATCCTGGGCCAAAAAGTCAAAACTATTTATAAGGGGTATATTAAGGAGGGAAAGCATGCAATGAAG
>DHHE01000172.1 GCA_002403115.1 bacterium UBP2_UBA4780
GGAGGAGGAGGCCCAGACCCTGGCCGTAGTGGAGAGGCTGAAGATGGCGGCCGAGTCCAAGGGGGCGCTGATGCAGGTGGACAAGGAGCTGGGCAAGAGGGAATAGCTCTCTCTATCCCGCAGAGGCGCAGAGACTTACAGGGGCCTGTCATTCCCACCCCCGTGTCATTCCCGGGAAGCCGGGAATCCATAACGGCTTGCACTGTTGCACAAACCAGCCGCATTTGGTATAATTATCACCCCAAGCAAGTAGAATAACTACATACAAAACGGCGAACCCGAAAGGTAGAGCGCTGTCAGTTACGCCGGATCCCTGGCGGAGTTGAGGGATTATTGCAGCACATGGCTGGCAGCGTTTTTATTTATTAAGGATTTATGACATGAAGAAGAATATAGTAATAATCGTTTTAACTATCCTTATAATAGTTTCAAATGCTTTGTGGTTATATCGAAGTTTAGATTTCGGGGTGTCTTACACGTATTTATCTGACAGTTATAATGATAACAAAAATGCGCTTAACCAAGTATTAACTATATTGCCGTTAATAGCGGAACAGAAATGTTCAAAAGACGAGATAATCCAGAAAGCAAAGTCATATGACAAATCAATCGAACCGTTTGAAAAAGATGGCTATACTTGGATCGGATTTATCGGTATTAAGTTTGATGAAAAGGGTAAAGTCACTGAAGTGAAAAAGGGATGGGAAGAATAGTAGTAAAGTAGTAAAAGTCAAATGTTCGACTCCCTCACCGATAAACTATCTTCCTTATTCAAGAACCTCACCGGCCAGGGCAAGCTCTCCGAGGCCAACGTCCGGGAGGCCGCGGCCCAGGTGCGGCTGGCCCTGCTGGAGGCCGACGTAAACTTACAGGTGGCCGAGGACTTCGTGGCCCGGGTGCAGGAGAGGGCTCTGGGGGCCGAGGTGCTCTCAAGCATCACCCCGGGCCACCAGTTCGTCAAGATAGTCCACGAGCAGCTGCGGGAAACCCTGGGCGGCAAGCGCGAGGCCCTGCGCTTCGCCTCCCAGCCCCCGACCGTGGTCATGGTCTGCGGCCTGCAGGGCTCGGGCAAGACCACCACCTGCGCCAAGCTGGGGGCCCTGCTCAAGCGCTCCGGCAAGCGGGTGATCCTGGCCGCGGCCGACATCTACCGGCCGGCGGCGGCCGAGCAGCTGGAGATACTCTCCCAGCAGGCCGGCTGCATCTTCTATAAGTCGGATTCCACCGACGTGGCCGCCATCTGCGCCGGGGCGGCCGAGGCCGGGGTGCGCAAGCTGGCCGACGCCGTCATCCTGGACACGGCCGGCCGCCTGCACGTAGACGCCGAGATGATGGAGGAGCTGGTCCGCACCAAGGCCGCGGCCAGGCCCCACGAGATCCTACTGGTGCTGGACAGCATGACCGGCCAGGACGCGGCCTTGGTGGCCGCCGAGTTCAACTCGAAGCTCGGCCTGACCGGGGCCATCCTCACCAAGCTGGACAGCGACGCCCGGGGCGGGGCGGCCCTGTCGCTGCGGGCGGTCTCGGGCGCGGCCATCAAGTACGTTGGCACCGGCGAGAAGCTGGCGGACCTGGAGGAGTTCCACCCGGAGCGGATGGCCTCGCGCATCCTGGGCATGGGCGACATCGTCACCCTGGCGGAGAAGGCCCAGGCCGCCTTCGACTCCAAGGAGGCGGCCTGGCTGGAGGAGCGGGCCCGCAAGGACCGGATGACCCTGGAGGACTTCGCCGAGCAACTGCGGCAGGTCAAGAAGATGGGGTCGCTCCAGGACCTGGCCGGGATGATCCCGGGGATGCCCAAGGCGGCCACGGCCGAGATCGACGAGAAGGCCTTCAGCCGGATGGAGGCCATCATCGGTTCGATGACCCCCAAGGAGCGGCGCAATCCCCAGGTGTTCAACGGAAGCCGGCGGCAGCGGGTGGCCAGGGGCAGCGGCACCTCGGTCCAGGAGGTCAACCAGCTGCTGCGGCAGTTCGAGGCCGCCCAGAAGCTGATGAAGATGGCGGCCAGGGGCAAGGGCCGGCGGATGCAGCTGCCGCTGGGGATGCAGTGACTTTGTCCCCTCTAAAGAGGGGACGGAGATGACCGATGAATTTGCGATTAAGAGCAATGCCAGATAAACAAAAAACAAAACGGAGGTAACCAAGGCATGTCGGTATCCATCAGACTTTCCCGGATGGGAAGCAACAAGAACGCCTTCTTCCGGATCGTGGTGCTGCCCACCCGGTCCCGGCGGGACGGCTCGGCCCTGGAAACCCTGGGCTACTACCGCCCTGACGCCAACCCCAAACAGGCCGTCATCGACCTGTCCAAGGCCAAACAATGGCTGAAGAAGGGCGCCATCGTCTCGTCGACCGTGATGCGGCTGTTGAAGATGGCGGAAAAGTCGAACACCCAGGGCGATGGGGAAGTCAAGGTGGTCTTCCCCTCGGACAAGACCAAGAAGGCCCACAAGGAACGTCTGGCTGCCAAGAAGAAGGGCTGAGACCATGCTTAAGGAACTAGTGGATTACCTGGCCAAATCCCTTGTCGACAAGCCGGACAAGGTGTCGGTCAACGAGGTGTCCCGGGACGGAGCCCTGGTCTACGAGCTGCGGGTGGCCAAGGAGGACATCGGCAAGGTGATCGGCAAGAAGGGGCGCACCGCCCAGTCCCTCAGGACCCTGCTGGCCGCGGCCGGCACCAAGCTGGGCAAGCGGACCACCCTGGAGATCATAGAATAGCGGCGCTGGCCGATGCCGGTGGCGGCGAAACACCGATGACCGAGGACGGGCTGGTGACCGTGGCCGCCGTGCTCAGGCCCCACGGGCTCAAGGGCGCGTTGAAGGTCGAGATGGCGTCCGACAACCCGGACCGGTTCCGCCAGGGGAGCCGCCTGCTGGTCGTCCAAAAAGGCGGGACGAGGGCGGCCGAGGTGGAGCGCTTCGTGGACCAGGGCCGGTACGGGATAGTCAAGCTGGCCGGGGTGGACTCGCCCGAGCAGGCCCAGGCCCTGCGCGGGGCCGAGCTGTCCGTGGCCGCCGGCGAGCTGGCCCCTCTTCCTGAGAACAGCTACTACACCTTCCAGATACTGGGGATGGAGGTCAGGTCGAGGTCCGGCGAGGTGCTGGGAAAGGTCGAGGAGATCGAGGCCATGCCCGCGGGCGACGTCTACCGGGTGTCGGACGGCCTGGGAAGCTTCTACCTGCCGGCCGCCGGGGACATCATCCTGGAGGTCGACCCGGCCCGGGGGGTGATGGTCATCGAAGACCGGGAGGGCCTGCGGTGAGGATCGACGTCCTGACCCTGTTCCCGGAGTTCTTCCCCGGGGCCCTGGGCGCAAGCATCGTCGGGCTGGCCCGGGAGCGCGGCCTGGTCGATTTCCGGCTGGTGAACATCAGGGATTTCGCCCTGGACAAGCACCGGGTTTGCGACGACACCCCCTACGGCGGGGGACCGGGGATGGTGATGAAGCCCGAGCCCATCGCCGCCGCCGTCGAATCGGTGAAGTCGGAAAGCCCGGACGCCAGGGTCATCCTGCTCTCGCCCCGGGGCAGGCCCTACCGCCAGTCACTGGCCCGGGAGCTGTCCGGAGTGCCACACCTGGCCCTGCTCTGCGGACACTATAAGGACATAGACGAGCGGGTGCGGACCATTGTCGACGACGACATTTCGATGGGCGACTTCATCCTTTCCGGCGGCGAGCCGGCCGCCCTGGCGCTCATCGACTCCGTGGTCCGCCTGCTGCCGGGGGCCATCTCCGACCCGGAGTCGGCCGGGAGGGACTCGTTCGAGACCGGGATGCTGGACCACACGCACTACACCCGGCCCGAGGAGTTCCGGGGGATGAGAGTGCCCGAGGTGCTGCGCTCCGGCAACCACGCCAGGATAGCCGAGTGGCGGAGGCGGGAGGCGCTGAGGCTGACCCTGAGGCACCGGCCGGACCTGCTGGAGGGCGCCGCTCTGGACGACAGGGACAGGAGGATGCTGGAGGAGCTGAAGCGGGAGGGGACCTGAGTTCCAGCCGCCCATGACTGACAACATCCATGTCTGCGACAAAGCCGGGATGAAGCCGGTCTTAAGATAATAAACATATAACAAGAATAAACTACGAAAGGGCACTACCATGAACAGACAGGCGGCCATCAGGAGCGTCGAGGCCGAGTACATCCAGAAAGACCTGCCGGACTTCAAGCCGGGCGACACCGTCAAGGTGCAGGTGCGGGTGATCGAGGGCGACAAGGAGCGCCTCCAGGCCTTCCAGGGCGTGGTTCTTCAGAGAAAGGGACAGGGGCTGTCGGCCACCTTCACCGTCCGGAAGATCTCGGGCGGCGTCGGGGTGGAGCGCATCTTCCCCACCCACTCGCCCAACATCGCCAAGATCACGGTGATCAGGAAGGGGCTGGTGCGCCGGGCCAAGTTGTTCTACCTGCGCAAGCTGACCGGCAAGGCGGCCAAGGTCCAGGAGAAGATGGAAACGGCCTCGGCTCCCAAGCCACCGGCGGCCTGACGGCCCGAAGGGCGATGCCGAGGGCAGGCCGGGCCCCGTCCCTGGCGGATTTCGACCTGGGGACAGGCGCCAGGCCGCTGGCCGGGGTGGACGAGGCGGGGCGGGGACCGCTGGCCGGACCGGTGGTGGCGGCCGCGGTTGTCCTGCCCCCGAAGCCGCTGCTGGAGGGCATCGACGACTCCAAGCGGCTGTCGCCCAAAAGGCGCCAGGCGCTGCTGAGGCTGATACTCGAGAACGCCGAGGCGGTGGGCCTGGGGATAATAGACGCCGAGCTGATCGACAGGATCAACATCCTGCGGGCCACCGAGCAGGCCATGCGCTTCGCCCTCTGCGGTCTAATCGTCAAGCCGGCCCTGATCCTTTTTGACGGTCCGAGGATCCCCAAGGATTTACCCCCGGGTTGCCGGGGCCTTCCGGCCAGGGCGGTGGTGGGCGGGGACGCCAAGAGCTACTGCGTGGCCGCGGCCTCGATCGTGGCCAAGTGCGTCCGTGACGCCATCATGCGGGAATACGACCGCCAGCACCCGGGCTACGGTTTCGCCAAACACAAGGGATACGGGACCCGGGAGCACCTGGAATGCCTGGGGCGGATGGGGCCGTGCCCCATCCACCGCCGCAGCTTCGGGCCGGTGGGATCGGCATGCTTCGGGGCGGGGAAGAGGCCATGAAGCGCGGCGAAAAGGGCGAGGAGCAGGCAGTCAACCACCTGCTGGAACAGGGGTGCCGGATCGCGGAGCGCAACTGGCGCTCCGGCAGGAAGGGGGAGATCGACATCATCGCCTACGACGGGGAGGTGCTGGTTTTCGTGGAGGTGAAGACGCGGAGCCGGGGATCGCTGGGCGGGCCGCTTGAGGCCGTCACCGCCGCCAAGAGAAAACAGCTGACCAGGCTGGCCACGGATTATCTTTACCGCACCGGGCTCTACGGCCGGGTGGACTGCCGTTTCGACGTGGTCGGGATCATGTCCGCGCCCGGCGGCGTGAAGCTCGAGCACATCAGGGACGCTTTCAGGGGCTAGAGAAATGCTCTCCAAGTTCGTTTCGGCCGCGGTGCTGGGGATAGACGCCTTTCTGGTTGAGATAGAGACAGACCTGGGCGCCAACGTCCCCTATTTCGCCATAGTGGGCCTGCCGGACAGCGCGGTCAAGGAGTCCAAGGAGAGGGTGGAGAGCGCCATCAAGAACAGCGGCTTCACCTATCCCCTGAAGCGGATCACCGTCAACATGGCCCCGGCCGACGTCCGCAAGGAGGGGTCGGCCTTCGACCTGCCCATCGCCCTGGGGATACTGGCCGCCCACGGCCAGGTGCCGCTGGCCCGTTCCGGGAGGCTGGCGGTGCTGGGGGAGCTGTCGCTGGACGGCGAGGTGCGGCCGGTGCGGGGATGCCTGTCCATCGCCATCAGGGCCAGGCAGGAGAACATCGACGGCATCATGGTCCCGATGGAGAACGCCCGGGAGGCGGCCCTGGTGGAGGGGGTCAAGGTCTATCCGGTGCGCAGCCTGTCGCAGGCGGCGGCTTTCCTCTGCGGGGATATCCAGATCGGGCCCCACCAGGAGGACTTCGGCAAGCTGTTCACCCAGTCCTCGGCCGAGAGCGTCAATTTCTCGGACGTCAAGGGGCAGCAGCACGCCAAGCGGGCACTGGAGGTGGCGGCCGCCGGGGGACACAACATCCTGATGATCGGGCCGCCGGGGTCGGGGAAGACCATGCTGGCCAGGCGGCTGCCCACCATCCTGCCGCGGCTGTCGATGGACGAGGCCCTGGAGACCACCAGGATCTACAGCGTGTCCGGGCTGCTGCCGCCGCGCACCGCGCTGGTGGCCTCCAGGCCGTTCCGTTCCCCGCACCACACCATCAGCGACGCCGGGCTGATAGGGGGCGGGGCCCACCCCAGGCCGGGCGAGGTGTCGCTGGCCCACCACGGGGTGCTGTTCCTGGACGAGCTGCCCGAGTTCAACAAGAACGTGCTGGAGGTGATGCGCCAGCCGATGGAGGACGGCCGGGTGACAATCTCCCGGGCGGCCATGTCGCTGACCTTCCCGGCCTCGTTCATGCTGGCGGCGGCCATGAACCCCTGCCCCTGCGGCTACTACACCGATC
>DHHE01000059.1 GCA_002403115.1 bacterium UBP2_UBA4780
CTGCTGCTGCCGGTGTGGCACTTCAGCGTCTCGGTCCAGTCGGCCACCTCCTTCCAGGGCGACATCATCGTCATGGCCTACCTGCTGTCCCTGCCGACCTTCGCCTACTTCCTGGCCGGCTGGTCGTCGGCCAGCATGTACCCGGCCATCGGCGGCGTCCGGGTGCTGACCCTGCTGTTCGCCTACGAGGTGCCCATGTTCCTGGCCATCCTCTCCCCGGCGGTGCTGGCCGGATCCTGGCGGATGGCCGAGATCGCCGCCTACTTCCAGGCCCACCCCTGGATGCTGCCGGTCAACGTCCTGTCGTTCGCGGTGGCGGTGGTGGCCCTGCAGGCCAAGCTGGAGCGGGTGCCCTTCGACATTCCCCACGCCGAGACCGAGGTCGTGGGCGGGGTCTTCACCGAGTACTCGGGCCGGAAGCTGGCCATGTTCCGGCTGCTGGCCGACGTCCAGATGGTGGTCGGGGCCGGGTTCCTGGCCGCCCTGTTCCTGGGGGGTTTCCCCGGCGGGCTGATTCCCGGCTTCCTGTGGTTCATCGCCAAGACCCTGGTCATCGTCCTCATCCTGGCGGCCATGCGCTCGGCCACCGCCCGCATCCGCATCGACCAGATGGTCTCCTTCAGCTGGACCTGGCTGGCGCCGCTGGCCCTGATCCAACTGGTGATAATATTCGCCATCAGGGGGTACATGCCATGAGCCAGAAGCTGGGGGCGATGCTGCCCGATCTGATCCGCCATTTCTTCCGCAAGCCGGCCACGGTCCAGTACCCCTTCGAGAAGCTGGAGCTGCCCAAGAAGTTCCGGGGCAACCCGGTGATGGATCCGGCCCTGTGCATCGGCTGCCAGATGTGCGTCCGCGACTGTCCGTCCGAGGCCATCGAGATCCACAAGGAATCGGAGGCCACCGACGAGGCCGGCAAGGTCAAGCGGACCTTCTCCATGACCTTTTACATGGACCGCTGCGCGCACTGCGCCCAGTGCGAGGAGGTCTGCCCCAAGAAGGCCATTCACCTGGACTCGACCTTCGAGCACGGCGCCTTCGACCGGGGGGCGCTCAAGGTCGTCTACAAATGACCTCTCCGCCGAAAAAGGCCAGCCAGGGATGAGGAACAACGGAGACATCCGGGCCTCCGGGCCCGGGTGTCTCTTTCGCAGGGGAATAGCACGGGAAACCGCAGACAAACGATCGGTCGGACGCATGACTGAATATGTGGAACCTCTAAAAATTCTCCATTTGACCCAACCGCAAAGCACCCAAAAGCTTGTCCTGAGTACGGCAACATGCCCGACAAATGAAGGGCTTGCCCCGCCTGCCTGCCCGCCATAGGAGGGTGCGCCTTCCTCCTGCGGCGGACAAGTTGGCGTGAGTCGAGTCTAATTTGAGCCGTGCGAGGGGAAGGGTAGAGGGCGCAAAATATTGATTTTACTGCTATTACATTTGACTCGAAAAAATCTCTGCGGGCTCTGCGGTTAAAAAAGGTAATAAATAGAGGTACCCTATGGTGTCCAAAGAGATCTTCCGCAAGCTGGCCCTCTTTTCGAACTTCTCCGACGGCGAGCTGGAGAAGCTGGGGGCGCTGTTCACGGTCAGGGAGTTCGGTTCGGGCCAGCTCATCAACTCCGAGGGCGCCGAGAACCGGGAGGTGATCATCCTGCTGGAGGGCTCGGTGGCGGTGGAGATGTCCTCGTCCCTGAGGGACAGCAGCGAGCCCCTGGTCCTGTCGACCGAGAGCACCCCGGGCCGCATCATCGAGTGGTCCAACGCCATCGACTCCACCCGCAGCGGGGGGACGGCCCTGTCCCGGGCGGTCGATCCCTCGAAGGTGCTGGCGGCCGACGGGGCGGCGGTCAAGGCCCTGTGCGACGGCGACATCGGGCTGGGGTACAAGTTCATCCAGCAGATAGCCCTGGTGATCGCCTCCCGGCTGCGCGACACCCGGACCCAGTTCCTGAGCGCCTGCTCCCAGTTCTGGTGGCCGGAGGGGAGACATTGAAGGCCGCAGGTCGCGCCTGCCAGCCTGAATCGCGATCGTAACCCGGGCCCAGACAAAATCTGGGCTGTTTGTTTATTGAGGAGGCTCTGGGACCCAATGTCGGATTGGAGGGAAATGCTGGCCGCGGCCATCGAAGAGTCCGGCTCGCTGGTGGTCCTCGGCGTGGGCAACGAGCTGATGGGCGACGACGGGGCGGGAACCCTCGCAGCGAAGCTGCTCAGGATATTCGAAATTCGAAATTCGAAATTCGAAATTATCGTATACGAGGCCGGGACCACGCCGGAGAACTTCACCGGGCCGATATCCCGTATCAAGCCCGACCTGGTGCTGATGATCGACGCCGCCGACATGGGCCTCAAGGTGGGGGAGGTTGCCTGGCTCGAGCCCCAGTCCATGGGCTCCATGATGCACACCACCCACAACATGCCGCTTTCGTTCCTGGCCGAATACATAAGGCGCACCGCCGGCTGCCAGGTGGGGGCCATAGGGATCCAGGCGGGACGGATCGACCTGGATTCAACCGTCAGCCCGGAGGTGGCCGAGGCCTGCCGGCAGGTCGCCCAAGCCGTCGGATCCGCCGTGGAAAGGCGGAAGTGAGGGGCTGGCTCGTCAGGCACCGGGACGGCGTCCTTCTGGCGGCCGTGCTGTCGCTGGCGGCCGGGCTGCGCCTGCACCGGATAGGCTTCAAGAGCCTGTGGTACGACGAGGCCTGGAGCGTCACCCTGGCGCTCAAGGGCTTTGGCACGGCCTGGCGCGAGGTGGGGGGGCAGATCTATCCACCGCTGTACCAGTTCCTGCTGCATTTCTGGTTGGGGATCTTCGGCCCGTCCGAGGCTTCGGCCCGGTCGCTGTCGGCCCTGTTCGGGGTGCTGGCCGTGGCCGCCATCTACTGGCTGGGCCGGCGGATGGCGGACCGCCGGGTGGCCCTGGCCGCCGCCCTGCTGCTGGCGGTCTCTCCGTTCCACGTGGAGTACTCCCAGGAGGCCAGGGGCTACTCCCTGCTGGTGCTGCTGTCACTGCTCTCCTTCGGCTCGCTGCTGCGCTGGTTCGAGACCAGGCATTGGCGGCACGCGGCCGTCCACGTCGCATCCACCGCCCTGGCCTTTTACACCCATCCCTACGCCTTGCTGTTCCCCCTGGTCCAGGCGCCGATCTGGCTGTTCCACATCCTGGAGAGGAAAAGGCCGGCGGGTTCCGAGGTCGGCTGGTGGGAGCTGTTGGTCTTGCTGCCGCTCATCCTTTTCGCTCCGATCCTCCCCGTGTTCCTGGAGGCGATCAGTTCGGTCAGCCGGGATTTCTGGATACCTAGGCCGGGCTGGGGGGACCTCTGGCAGACGCTGAGGACCTTCGCCGGCCAGGGCCGCTGGGCGGCCGCCTCGCTGGGCCTGACAGCGCTGGTGGGCGTGGCCGCCATGCTGGCCTACGAAGGAGCCCACCGTTTCCGGGCCAAGCTGTACCTGGCCTGGTGGTGGCTCCCCATCCTGGCGGCCTTCGCCTTCTCCTGCCTGGCCTTCTCGGTCTTCCAGACCAAGTACCTGATCTTCGCCTCGATCCCCTTGTACCTTATGGCGGCCGAGGGCATCGTCAAGCTTGAACTCAGGGCGCTGAAATTCGCGGCCATCGCCCTGATCCTGGCTTCCCATGTCCAGCCGCTGCTGGCGTACTATCGCAGCCCCAAGATCGAGGAGTGGCGCGGCCTGGCCGAGCACCTCAAGCGCAAATGCGGCAAGGGCGACTTGATCCTGGTCTACGAGGAGAACCAGTATGACGACCTGTGGCGCCCCCTGAGCTACTACGGCCAGGGGGACACCGCCCGGGTGAGGACCATCGACTGCGTCTCCGACGTCAGGAGCGCCAGGGCGGGGGGGAGGAACCTATGGCTGATAGTAACCCACGTCGGGGAGCCGGACTCGGTGGCCAGCATCAGGAAGAGGTTGGAGCTGAGGCACCGCATCGTCGATTCCCGGGAGTTCCCGGGGATCACCCTGGTGCGGTATGCGGCCAAGAAAACCGGACATAAGCGTTGACTATGACGGCGCTTCTACTATATAATAGGTATTGGGCAGGAAGGTCATGACGACCGGGGAGAGGTCGAAGGCGCTGCGCCTTGAGGCCGAAGAGGTTCTGGAGATGATCCGCCTCCGCCAGTTGTTCGCATCGATCGGAGAGCTGGCGGCCACCGGCAGCTACTTCATGGACCTGATGATGTACCCCGATATCGACCTTTACCTGCCCCGGGCCGAGCCGGAAAAGCTGCTGGCCGCGGCGGCGGAACTGGCGAAGCATCCGGCTATCCGGAGGATCAACTACATGCGCGGGGGGCCGGGGGAGCTGAAGGACGGCCTGTACCTGAAGCCGGTGGTTGACCACGGGGATTGGGGACGGCCGTGGAAGATCGACATCTGGTCGCTGCCCCGGGAGACAATGGAGCGGAAGCAGTCGGAGCTCCGGGGCCTGAAGAACAGGATGACTGAAGGGCAAAAAGGCATCATCCTGGAGACCAAGCACCGCCTGCTGAACGAGGAGGGCCGCACCCCGATGTTCAGCGGCATCCACATCTACCATGCGGTGATCGAGGCGGGGTTGTCCGATTTCAACGAGATCGCCGGGCACCTGAGACGCCAGGGCATAAAGCTGGCGGCCGCCCAGTAGAAGACCGGTCCGCTAAAGGAGCCACACCACATTCTTAGGGAGGATAAAATGCTGGACAAAAAGCTGCTGGAGATACTGGCCTGCCCCAAGTGCAAGGGCGAGCTGGAGTACAAATCCAGGGAGCAGAAGCTGCTGTGCTGGACCTGCAAGCTGGGCTACCGCATCGAGGAGGACATCCCGATCATGCTCATCGACCAGGCGGAGAAGCTGACCGGCAGGAAGAAAGGGAAATGAATGCTAGGCTCATGCCATTGTCACCCTGAGGTTTCTTCCAGCCTTCCAAATTGAAGGGCGGCAATGCCATCTTTCAATTTGCCAAGTAGGGAGGCATCTCAAGATGACACGTTTTTTGCTTTATAGGGGATTAGTTAACTTTACTCGATAGCATGGACAAGTTTGTCATCGAAGGCGGCCGGCCGCTGGCGGGCACGGTGCGGGCCTCGGGCGCCAAGAACGCGGTGCTGCCGGCCATGGCCGCCTGCCTGCTGGCCGGGGGCCGCTCGGTGCTGGGCAACGTCCCCAACGTCATGGACGTCCGCACCATGCGCCGCCTGCTGTTGAGGCTGGGCTGCAGGGTCGACTTCGAGGGCGGGACCATGGCCGTCGGCGTTCCGGACAAGCTGCGCTGCCAGGCCGAGTACGAGATCGTCAAGCAGATGCGGGCCTCGTATTACGTGCTGGGGCCGCTGCTGGCCCGTTTCGGAACGGCCCGGGTCTCCCTGCCCGGGGGCTGCGCCATCGGCGCCCGGCCCATTGACCTCCACCTAAAGGGCATGGAGGCGCTGGGCGCCAGGGTGGAGATAGTCCACGGTTACGTCTCGGCCAAGGCCAAACAGCTGCGGGGCGCGAGAATCAATTTGTCCGGCTCCAAGGGGCCTTCGGTCGGGGCCACCATCAACGTGATGATGGCCGCCTGCCTGGCCAGCGGGCAGACGGTCATCGAGTCGGCGGCCATGGAGCCCGAGGTGACGGCCACCGCGGACCTTCTAAACGCCATGGGCGCCCGGATACAGGGATCGGGTACCCCGGTGATATCGGTCGAGGGCGTCGGGGAATTGCGTCCTGCAGAGCACGAGATGATACCGGACCGGATCGAGGCCGGGAGCCTGATGGCGGCGGCGGCCGTCACCGGCGGCTGCGTCACCATCGAGGACTGCCGGCCCGACCACCTGTCGGCGGCCATCGAGCACCTGCGGCGGGCCGGGGTGCGGGTGGCTGCCGGCGACGGGCTGGTGACGGTCGAGGCCCGGCGGAGGCTGAAGCCCATGGAGGTAACCGTGGCCCCCTACCCGGGCTT
>DHHE01000170.1:0-12186 GCA_002403115.1 bacterium UBP2_UBA4780
TTCCCGGGAGATGCCAGGCGGGCTGCACCTCATGCTCGGCCTGCCTTCAGGCCTGCCCCTACGGCGCCATCAGCTGGGAGGGCTCCCTGCCGAAGATAGACTATTCCCGTTGCCGCTCCTGCTCCATATGCGTCTTCAAGTGCCCCACCCGGTCCTATGTGGACCGGATACCGGTGCGGCCGACCGCCTTCATCGGCCTGCAATGCAACGGCTGCCAGATGTGCAAGGTGGTCTGCCCCACCGACTGCATCATCGGCAAGAAGGGCGACCACCACAAGGTGATGCGCGGCCAGTGCATCGGCTGCGGCCAGTGCTTCGAGGTCTGCCCCATCCGGGCGGTCACCATGCTGGGCGCGCTGGGCCACGTCAACCTGGCGAACTACTGAACCATGCCACGCTGCGCCGTTCTGGGCGTCCTGCTGGCCCTGGCTTCCTGCCTGAACGCGGAATCGCTGGACCGGCGGCTTTATGAGCAGATCCACCGCCGCTGGCAAAGGCCGTGGCTGGACCGTCCCATGGAGCTGGCCACCGACGCCGGGGACGCCAAGCTGGGCATCGCTCTCTGCGCCGGGATCGGCCTGTTCGGCGGGGAGAAGGCCCGGAAATCGGCCAAGCTGGCCCTGTCCGCCGACGCCCTTTCGGCCGGGGTGACCTACGGCCTGAAGCTGGCGGTGAACCGCCGGCGGCCCGAGGGCGAGACCGTGCGCTCCAACTCCTCGTTCCCCTCGGGCCACGCCACCGGAGCCTTCGCCCTGGCCGCGGTTTTCAGCCACCAGTATCCCAAGGCCGCCGTCCCCTGCTACCTGGCGGCCGCCGCTGTCGGGCTCTCCCGGATCTACCTGGGCCGGCACTACCCTTCCGACGTCCTGGCCGGCGCTCTGGTCGGCTTCGGCTCGGCCCGGCTGATCATTCATTATAAGGAAGGCGTCCTCGGCTTCACCCTCCCCGGGCTTGGGGATGATTGACCACCACCCTTTCCCGCGAAAAACGCGAATACTCGGATTTCCACCCGACAATTTTCGCTTTTTCGGCGCGTCCATCGGACAGATTAAACCATGATTTTTGAGGCAAAAAAATGACCAGCCGACGCATCGAGGCCATTGTGGGCCTGGTGGTATTGAGCGCCTTCGCCCTTTTGATCTTCGGCATGCTCTGGCTCAACCGCATCGAGGTGGGCCGCCACAAGCTCCAGGTGAAAGTGGCCTTCGAGGACGCCGGCGGCCTGCGTAACGGCGACCCGGTGACCGTTTCCGGGCTGGAGAAGGGCAAGGTCAGGTCCATCGGCCTCAGGCGGGACAAGCCCGGAGTCGTTGTGGTGCTGGCGCTTGACGGCGACGTCGGGCTGCGTCGCGACGCCCAGTTCTGGCTGCTGGACGCCAGCATGATGGGCGACAAGCGCATCGCCGTCAACGCCGGATCGGCCCCCGAGCCGCTTGACCCCTCCTCCCTGCCCGACGGCCTGCGCAGCCCGGGCCTGATCGAGACCACGGTCAAGCTGGGCCACCTGGCCCAGGAGGCGGGCGATCTGCTGGAGCGCCTCAAGCGCGACCTGGCCACCCCGGAGAACGTCCGCAATTTGGGCCAGGCGGTGCGCAACATCACCCAGGCCACCGATCAGCTCAACAAGATGGCCACCGAGAATCGCACCGCCCTGCGGGAGACGGCCCGCGACGTCAACCAGCTGATAACGCCCAACAAGGAGAAGCTGGATTCCACCATCCAGGCCCTGTCCAGGGCCAGCTTGGCCCTGGACTCCATCTCCCAAAAGATAAACACCGGACAGGGCACGGCCGGGAAGCTGGTGAACGACAAGGAGCTCTACGAGGACATCAAGAAGACCAACAAGGAGCTGCAGGCGCTGATAGCGGACATCAAGGCGAATCCGAAGAAGTATTTGACGGTGAAGGTTTTTTAGGCACGGTTCAAAACGGATCACGCATTATTAATGGGTAAAAAACCCCCGCCATATTTTGTACTCAACGCCTTCGGGGCAAACGACGAACCGGTACTTCTTGCCGGTGGCCAGGGTATAGCGCATCGATCCGGAAATATTGTTTTCAAACCTACGAGAAATGAAGAAGAGTCTGTTTGGATAGCTGAAACATTGATCGGCTTGGATTGTGTCAATTTCCGCATTGCCGAACCTATCCGAGCGAATAATGGTCAATGGGTTTCCCATGGTTGGACGGCAAGCAAATATATCGAAGGCCATCACGACTTTACACGATGGCGGGACATTATACGAACCAGCGCTTTTTTTCATGCAGCGCTAAAGAATGTTCCCCGCCCCATTTTCTTAGACGAAAATGATGATCCTTGGGCAGTGGCTGATAGAATCGCGTGGCATGAATTGCCGTTACCTCTTGATCATCCTTTGATTGGAGCGCCTTTACAAAAACTAGACAACCTGTGCGTCGATGTCAATCTTACCAGCCAGATAATTCATGGCGATATCGCGGGTAATATTCTGTTCCATGATAACCGGGCCCCAGCCATTATCGATTTTTGCCCATACTGGCGTCCAGCCGGTTTTGCAGCTTCCATAGCGATCGCTGATGCGCTGGTATGGCATGATGCCGACGAATCACTGATCTCTCTCGGCAATGATATACCGATGTTTGATCAGCTACTTATGCGGGCATTTATCCGCCGTATCTGTGAGTTGATTGAAATCAAACGGCAATGTCACGAGGACCGCACAGCGGACATCATAAAATACTTACCGGTTATTGACCGGTTTGTCAATCGAGTTCGCTCTTGAAAAACAAAATCACAACAAAGACCAACTTCGTCTGCCAGTCCTGCGGCTTCGAGAGCCCCAAGTGGCTGGGCAAGTGCCCGTCGTGCGGGGGGTGGAACACCTTCGTCGAGGAGCGGGCGCGGGCCGACCTGCGTACCTCGGCCAGGGCCAAGGGTAAAGGGGCGAGGGACAAGGGCGGGGCCTCGGTGAAAGCGGTGACGCTGGCCGAGATCGACCTCGACCGGCAGCCGCGCATGATGACCGGCATCAGTGAATTCGACTCCTGCCTGGGCGGCGGCATCCTGCCCGGCTCTTTGATACTCCTGGGCGGCGACCCGGGCATCGGCAAGTCCACACTGGCCCTCCAGGTGATGGAACGGATAGCTGATTCCGGCAAGACAGTGCTGTACGTCTCCGGAGAGGAATCCCTGGAGCAGATCAAGCTCCGGGCCCAGCGCCTGGGGGCCGGGTCCGAAAACCTGCTGCTGGCCTCGCTCACCGACCTGGACGACATCCTGGAACTTACGAACAAGGCCTCCCCCGCCCTGCTGGTGGTGGATTCCATCCAGACCATGTACTGGCCGCAGCTGGAGTCGGCCCCGGGTTCGGTGGGCCAGGTCCGCGAGTGCGGGGCCATGCTGATGCGCCACTCCAAGGAGCAGGCGGTGGCCACGCTGCTGGTGGGCCACGTCACCAAGGAGGGCGTCATCGCCGGACCCCGCACCCTGGAGCACATGGTGGACACCGTGCTCTATATGGAGGGCGAGCGCCACCACTCCTTCCGCATCCTGCGCTCGGTCAAGAACCGCTTCGGTTCCACCAACGAGATCGGCGTCTTCGAGATGCGGGAGTCCGGCCTGGCCGAGGTGGCCAACCCCTCCGAGGTGTTCCTTTCCGAAAGGAACCGCGAGGTGCCCGGCTCGGCCGTGGTCTGCGCCCTGGAGGGCACCCGTCCGGTGCTGGTCGAGATCCAGGCCCTGGTGTCACCGACCGCCTTCGGCACCCCACAGCGCAACACCACCGGCCTCAACCACCGCAGGCTTTCCCTGCTGCTGGCGGTGCTGGAGCGCCGGGCCGGCCTGAGCCTTGGCATGCAGGACGTCTTCGTCAACATCGCCGGCGGCCTCAAGATCGAGGAGCCGGCCATCGACCTGGGGGTGGCAGTGGCCATCGCCTCTGCCTTCAGGAACCGGCCGGCCGACCCCAGGGCGGTGTTCATCGGCGAGGTTGGCCTGGGCGGCGAGATCCGCTCGGTCAGCCAAACCGATCGGCGCGTCGCCGAGGCCCGGAAGCTGGGCTTCACCCGGGTGGTCTGCCCGGCCAAGGGCATCGAGCGCGGATCTCTGGGCGGCATGGAGCCGTCCACGGTCTCCACCATCTCCCAGGCGCTGGAGCGGGCCATCGTTTGATTTTTCACGGACGCGGATATCGGCGGTCTCCTTCATCAGCACATCTATGCATCGACCGCTGAGTCCGCAGGGTGAATCCCCGTTCAGCGTCGTCCGAGGCAAGGCCGGCAACCTAAGCCCCTCGCACTTTCCCCGATCGGCTTAAATAGCCTCGACCCGGGACAAGCCTTGGGTTCCCTGCGGTCAAGCAAAGGATAATGCACTGGAATTTCTGTTCCGTAATCTTCTTTCGTGACGAGAACTGCATGAAGCTGCGCAAGCTGACCATCGGCGACCATCCGGAGCTTATCAAGCTGTGGAAGCGCTCCGGCCTGCCCTACAAGCCCAAGGGCCGGGACGGCCGGGCCCACATCGCCCGGGAGATGGCCGCCAACCCAGGCCTTTTCATCGGCGCCTTCGACGGCGACATCCTGGTCGGCGCCATAGTGGCCACCCATGACGGCCGCAAGGGTTGGCTGAACCGGGTGGCGGTCGATCCCGATTACCGCCGCCAGGGACTGGCCCGCAAACTGACCCTGGCCGGCGAGCGGTCCCTGCGGGGCCAGGGCATCCGAATCTTCGGCCTGCTGATCCACTCCTACAACCGGGCCTCGCTGAAGCTGGCCCAGGCCATGGGATACACACTGCACCGGGACATCCTCTACCTATCCAAGCGCGACAGCGACCATGTCTGACAGGCCGGCCTTCTGATGGAAGTCTCCGCGATAATAGTGGCCGCGGGCAGGGGCAGGCGCCTGGGCGGCAAAAGGCCGAAGGCCTTCGTTCGGGTGAACGGCCTGCCGTTGGTCGAATACTCTCTTCGTACTTTCCAGTCGGCCGGCGGCATCGGCGAGATCGTGCTGGTGAAGCCCGCCGGTTACTCCGTTCCCCATGCCCCGCTGTTTTCCAAATTCGCCAAGCTTAGGGCCATCGTCCCCGGCGGCGCGGAAAGGATGGATTCGGTCCGGGCTGGTCTGGCCGCCGTTTCACCGGGGGCCAAGCTGGTCCTGGTCCACGACGCCGCCAGGCCGATGGTATCCTCCCGCGACATCGTTGCCGTCATCGCCGCGGCCCGGCGATACGGGGCGGCGGTCCTGGCCGAACCGGCGGCCGACACCATCAAGCGGGTGGAGAAAGGGTTCATCCGGGCCACCCTCAACCGGAGCTACCTCTGGCGGGCCCAGACCCCGCAGGGTTTCCGACGCGACATCATCGAGCGGGCGTACAGCCGCGCGGTCCGGGCCGCCACCGACGACAGCTCCCTGGCCGAAGCCGTGGGCGCCAGGGTGGCCATAGTGCCCGCCACCCGCCCCAACCCCAAAATCACCACCAAACACGACCTGGAGACGGCCGCATGCCTGCTGGGAAAAAGATCTCGCGCATAGGAATCGGTTATGACATCCACCGGCTCCGGAAGGGCCGGAGGCTGGTGCTGGGCGGCGTCACCATCCCCCACCCCCGGGGGCTGGACGGCCATTCCGACGCCGACGTCATCTGCCACGCCGTGGCCGACAGCCTGCTGGGCGCGGCCGGACTGGGCGACATCGGCCTCCACTTCCCCGACACCGATCGCCGTTACCGCGGCGTTTCCAGCCTGAAGCTTCTGTCAGAGGTGGCCGGCTTGCTGAAAAAGAAAAAGGCCTCGATCATCAACATCGACGCCGTGCTTATCGCCGAAAAGCCGAAAGTGGCCCCTTACGCCTCCCCGATGCGGAAGAACATCGGCCGGGCGCTGGGGATCCCGCCGGGGCGCGTTTCGGTAAAGGCCACCACCAACGAGGGGCTGGGTCCGGTGGGCAGGAGCCAGGGGATGGCCGCCCTGGCCGTTTCCCTGGTGGAGACGAAGGAATGATCGACCTCGAGGGCCTGGCCAAGTCGTTCGTCTCGGGCGGCGGCCTCTGGGCCTACCTGACGCTCTTCGTGACCACTTTCATCGAGGGCATCTTCCCCCCCATCCCCAGCGACGTGGTGGTCCTGTTCTGCGCCCTGCTGATCTCCCGCGGCGAGCTCCATTGGCTGCCCTGCTTTGCCTCGGCCTTCGTCGGCGGCTCTCTGGGGGCCCTGCTGGTCTACTGGTTCGGATCGGCCCACGGCCGTTCCTACTTCCTGGCCAGGCCCCGGCTCTTCGTCACCCCGGAAAGGTTCCTGGCCTCCGAGGGGCTCTTCAAGCGCTACGGAAACCTGATCCTGGCCTTGAACCGGGCAGTGGTCGGCGGCCGCTCCTTCGGCTTCCTGGTGGCCGGCCTGATGCACCACCGGCTGAAGGATGTCCTGCTGTACGGCCTTTCCGGCATATTTGGCTGGTACGTCCTCCTGTTCCTGCTGGGTGTAAAGTTCGGGGGGCTGGCCTCGCGGCTGGTGAACGGCATCGTCATGATGGTGATGTCCGTCCTCCTTCTCTCGCTGCTTTCCCTGATCATCTCCCGGATCCTCCTCAACCGCTGGAAACGTTGACCGGAAGGCGCCAATGCAGCAGGCCCCCCGGAGTCCGGGGGGCCTGCTGCTGCCTGGGGAAAGCCTTACTTCACCGAGTCCTTCAGCTCCTTGCCGGGCTTGAAGGCGGGGACCTTCTTGGCCGCTATCTTGATTTCCTTGCCGGTCTGGGGATTCCGGCCGATGCGGGCCTTTCTCTTCTTCACCAGGAACGTCCCGAAGCCTACCAGCGTGACTGAATCACCCTTCTTCAGGGACTTGGTGATATTGTCGAACACCGCGTTCACTGCCAGGGCGGCCTCGGCCTTGGTGCAGGTCGTTTTGGCGACGGCTTCGATCAATTCAGCCTTGTTCACGTACTTCCCTCCTTTCGTTTTAAAATATGGAAATTGTTCTGATTGCGTATTAGTATATCATTTCGCCATTCCAGCGTCAAGGGTTTTTTTAACATTTTTACGGCCATGATCCGGGCACCGGCGGTCAGCGGCCGTTCACAGGGTGGACGCCGGGTCCACGTCGACCCTGACCGCCGCCGTCCTGTCGCCCCGGCCCACGGCGCGGCCGGCGGCCAGCAGCGGCTCCAGCCGCTCGTGCTTCAGCAGTATCTGGAACCGGTGGCGCCCCCTGAGCCTGGGGATGGGGGCCGGGGCCGGTCCCAGCGCCTCCACCTCGGGATGGCGGGCCGCCAGGAGCCGGGCGACTTCCCCGGCCTTTTGGCCGGCGGACGCGGCGCTGCCTGCGGACACGGTGATCAATGCTATTTGTTTATAGGGTGGATACCCCGCCGGCAGCCGTTGTTCCAGCTCCCCCTCGAGCAGCTCCCGGTAAGCGGAGAGGTCGCGGCACCCGAGCGCCCGGTCGTTGGGCAGCCGGGTCTGCACCAGCACCAGCCCCGGCTCCGCGCCGCGGCCGGCCCGGCCCGACATCTGGACCAGGAGCTGGGCGGCCCGCTCGGCGCTGCGGAAGTCGGGCAGGCTCAGGATGTCGTCTATGTTCAGTATCCCCACCAGTGAGACCCCGGGAAAATGGTGCCCCTTGGCGATCATCTGGGTCCCTATGAGCAGACGGGACTCGCCCCGCTGGAAGGAAGACAGGATGCGGCCGTGCGAACCCTTGCGGCCGGTGGTGTCCGAGTCCATCCGCAGCAGCCCCGTCCCCGGCAGCAGCTGCCCCAGGTCCTGCTCCAAACGCTGGACGCCGCCCCCCCTGGCCTGCAACCCCTCCGAACCGCAGGCCGGGCAGACTGCCGGCGGGCGCCGGCGGAAACCGCAGTAATGGCAGAGGACCTGGTCCTGGTCCCGATGGAAGGTGAGGCTGATGTCGCAGTTGCGGCAGCGGATGAAGGCCCCGCACCTGCGGCACTGCAGCGCCCGGGCGAAACCGCGGCGGTTAAGCAGCAGCATGACCTGCCCCCCCGAGGACACCTTGTCCCTGACGGCTTCGGCCAGCCTCTCCGACAGGATGCCGGCCTGGCTCCCCGGCGTTCGGCAGTCGATCAGTTCCACCCGGGGCGGTACCGACTTCCCGATCCGCCGGCCGAGCAGGTACATCCGGTAGGCGCCGCTTTTGGCCCGGTGATAGCTTTCGACCGAGGGGGTGGCCGAGCCCAGGATGACCTGGGCCCCGAGCCTCCCGGCCCGGGCCAGGGCCACCTCGCGGGCGTGGTAGAGCGGGTCGGTGTCCTGCTGTTTGTAAGAGGCGTCGTGCTCCTCGTCAACCACCACCAGCCCCAGGTTCTCCAGCGGGGCGAAAACCGCCGAACGGACGCCCAGCACCAGGGGCAGACGGCCCTCCCGGGCCGCCCGCCAGACGTCGTAGCGCTCTCCGTCCGAAAGCTCGCTGTGCCAGAGCCCCAGCTGGGGGAAATGCCTGGAAAGCCTTGAGGCCATCTGCGAAACCAGCCCTATCTCCGGGACCAACACCAACACCCGCCTCCCGCTCTCCAGCGCCCGCTTCGCCGCCCTGATGTAAACCTCGGTCTTGCCGCTGGCGGTGATCCCGAAGACAAGGCTGGCGCCGAACTGCGCCTGCTCCAGCCCCCTGGAGATGCCGTCGACCGCCTCCTGCTGTTCTCCGCTGAGGGCCAGCACCTCCGGCTCCGGCTCCATGGCTGGGGCCGCCGGGATATCCCGGAGCTCGCGCCGCTCCCAGCGGGCCAGGCCGTTGGCAGCCAGCCAGGAAGCGGCCGCGGCCGACTTGATCTCGGCCGAGGGGATCTCACCCCTTTGGCGGAGCTGGTCCCACAGCCGGGCCCGGGCCGGGGACAGCTTGAGGCAGTTCTCGGCGCCGGACCAGACCAGCCAGCGTCCGGCGCGGGCCCGGTCCCGCCCGCCGCTCCATTCCAGCCCCGAGGTTATCATGCCCCGGCGTTCCAAACCGACCAAAGCGGCCCCGGCCTCGCTCCCGATCTTCCCCGACAGCCAGGAGATGGAAACCGGGCCGCGGCCCTTCAACAGCCCCAGTATCCCTGCCTCTATCCCGCTGCAATCCCCGCAGTCTTCCGCGCCGCCGGCCAGCGCCACCGTTCTCCTCTGGCGTCGGTTCAGTCCCGGCGGCAGGGCCGCCCAGATAGCCTGGCCCCACCCGCAAAGGTAGTTGCGGCTCACCCATTGGGTGAGCCACAGCAGGTGATCGTCAAGCACCGGCTGGTCGTCCAGGATCGATGACAGCGGCCGGCACAGACGGTGGGTCCGCTCCCTGAGTTCGGTGATTACCCCCACCATCATCCTCCGCCCCACCGGCACCTCGGCCCTCAGGCCCGGCGCCGCCCGGGAGGCCATGTCCGCGGGAAGGCTGTAGGTCAGGGGCTCCAGTCCCGGGAGGGCCAGGGCCACGTCGGCGTAACGTAATCTTTCGCTTGACAAAACGTCCGATTTAGTATAATTTTATGGGTATGCGAAAACTGTCTGCTTCCATGGCCGCGCTTCTATGCCTGGCCGGCCCGTCCCTGGCCCAGTTCGGCAGCGGCCCCGGGGAGTTTATCTTCCCCGCCGGACTCGCCTTGGACAGGCAGGGTAACATCTACGTCACCGAGACCGGCAACGACCGGGTGCAGAAACTGGATTCCTCACAGGAGTGGATGGCCGGCTGGGGGCGCTTCGGCCCGGACTCGTCCCATTTCAACGACCCCTTGGGGATAACGGTGGCCGGACCCGACCTGGTGCTGGTGGCCGATTCCGGCAACCGCCGCATCGCGTCGTTCTCGGCGGAGGGGCGGCTGCTCTCGTTCTTCAGCCTTCCCGACTCCTCCCTGGCATGGGGGCTGGCGGTCGGCGGCGGACAGCTGTATTTGTCCGACGAGGCCCGGGGCGTCATCGAGGTCCGCGGTTTCGACGGCGAGCTGAAGCAGGTCATCGGCGGGCAGGGCCGCGAGCCCGGCCAGCTGGACAAGCCCCGGGGCGTAGCCCTGGACCCCGACGGCCGGATCTGGGTGGTGGATTCAGGCAACAACCGGATACAGATCTTCTCCCCGGAGGGCTTGCCTGTCAAGGCCATCGGGTCATACGGGGACGACGAGGGCGAGTTCGACGGCCCCTCGGGCATCGCCATCTCACCTCAGGGGCTGGTTTACGTGACCGATTCCGGCAACGACCGGTTCCAGGAGTTCGATCTGGACGGCGCTTTCCGCAGCCAGGCCGGCTCCAGCGGCTCCGAGCCGGTGCAGTTCCTCAACCCCACCGGGATCGCGGTGGACGACCAGGGCGGCCTCTACATAGTCGACAGCGACAACCACCGCATCCAGTTCCTCAGCTCCCAGTGAACCCGCCCCCCCGCCATCAGGTAAAAAGACCCCGGCCCCCGGCCGGGGTCTTTTTACCAGGTCTCCAGCGACTGCCTGGTGATCTCCTCGGCCAGGTTGGCGGCCGCCCGCTGCATGCCGGCCGGCTCGTCCAGGGAATCCGGGGCGTAGACCGCCCAGCCGCTGACCGATGCCCCCTCCCAGACGGCCTTGCCCGAGCCGGCCCGGAGCGCCGCCTTGGCGGTGATGGTCACCCGGTACTGCCTGACCGCCTCCTGGCGGTCGTAGACATAGGGCTGGTGCTGGTACCCGGTGATCTCGATCTCGTACCTGCCCTGGGCGGCCTTGGGTTCCGAAAGCTTCATCCGGCCGTCCCGCTCCACCGCCTCGAACATGGCCTTGGTCACCAGCTCGGGCAGGCGGTACTCGGCGGTGGCGTTGGCCGCCGACGGTATGGCCACGGTCCGGAACGGGACCTGCCCCCCGGTGAACGAATAGCACCCGGCCGCCAGCAGCCCCAGGCAGGCGGCGACAACGGTCCTCCTCATCCCCCCTCCTTCCAAAGAATGGCCAGTGCCTCTATGTGATGGGTCTGCGGGAACATGTCGGCCATCCACAGACGCCCGGGCCGGAAGCCCAAAACTGACAGGGCCGCCAGGTCCCGGGCCAGGGTGGCCGGGTTGCACGACAGGTAGGCCAGCCGCCGCGGCGACAGCCTTCCGATGGCATCGACCACTCCGGGCCGCAGGCCCTGGCGCGGCGGATCCACCACCACCGCGTCGCATGCCTCCATGCCGGCCAGTGCCTGTCCGGCGTCCCCTGCGATGAAACGGCAGTTGCCGATGCCGTTTTCCAGGGCGGCGGCCCTGGCGTCCCCCACCGCGGCTTCCGACTCCTCGATGCCGGCCACCTTCCCCGCCCTGGCGGCCAGCATCAGGGAGATGGAGCCCACCCCGGAATAGAGGTCCAGCACCTTCTCCGTGCCCCCCAGCTCCAGCCCTTCGGCGATCTTGGCGTAGATCCCCCCGGCCGTCTCCAGGTTGACCTGCAGGAACGATCCCGGCGATACCCTGAGCCGGACGCCGGCCAGCTCCTCCCATTGGAACGGACCGCCCCAAAGCCTGCGCCAATCGCGCCCCAAAATGGTGTTGCCCCGGGACGGGTTGGCGTTCTGGTGGATGCCGCAGATCCCGGCGACCCTGCCGGCCAGGGAACCGGAAACCTCGTCCAGCCCGCCGGGGAGCCGGGTGACCAGGGTCAGCATGACGCTTTTCTCCCGCCGGCTGGAGCGCAGCATCAAGTGCCTCAGCTGGCCCCGGTGCCCCCTTTCGTCGTAGCCCTCGACCGGCCAGCCCGCCGCCTCGCGGCGGACCTCCGGCCAGGACTTCGACAGCAACGGGTCCAGCACCGGGCATTGAACGACCTCCACCAACCGGTGGCTCTGCCTCTCATAGTAGCCCATTGACAGCCCCGGTGGCGCCGCCGCCGCCGGGAACTGGGCCTTGTTGCGGTAGCCCCAGCCGGTGGAGTGCCCGATGACCTCGATTCCGGGAAAGGACGTCTTGCCTAACCGGGCCAGCGTCTCGGCCAGTATCTTCCGCTTGTTCTCCAGCTGGGAAGGATAATCCATCATCTGCCACTGGCAGCCGCCGCACCGCCCGAACAGGGGGCAGCGCGGCTCGATCCTCGAAGGCGAGGGCTCCAGCACCTGCTCGATCTCGGCCCGGCAGTAGGTCCGGTGCGGTTCGGTCACCCTGGCCCGCACCCGCTCCCCCGGTATCCCCAGGGGAGCGAAGACAACCTGGCCTTTGTGCCGCCCCACCGCGTCCCCGCCGCAGGCCATCGAGTCCAGGGTCAACTCGATTCTCCCGCCCCGGTCAGTCATC
>DHHE01000170.1:12209-12499 GCA_002403115.1 bacterium UBP2_UBA4780
CCGAAAGCCCGGTAGAGGGCTATGGCGGCGGCGTTCGACGCCCTGACCTCCAGCGAGGCCTTGACGCAACCCCGTGAGGCGGCCTCGGCCAGCATGTGCTCCAGCAGCGCCCGCCCGCACCCCCGGCCCCTCAGCTCCGGCGCCACCGCGATGTTCCCCAGGTGGAACTCGTCCACCACCACCCAGCCCATGCCGTACCCGGCCAGGCGTCCGTCTTTCCTGAGGGCGGCGTTGAGCCGGCGCCGGTCGTCGTCCAGCTCCTCGGCGAAAAGTTTTTCGGACCAGGGATC
>DHHE01000163.1 GCA_002403115.1 bacterium UBP2_UBA4780
GAACACCCTATGCACTTGGAGGCGTCGGTCTTCGGCACCTTCTCGTCATCCAACGTGATGGCGAGATACGGGCAGCGGGTGCAGTTGCCGCAGTGCTGGCACAGGTCTCGGTCCGCGTCCGATATCTTTTTCTCGTCCGTCAGTTCCATGAACCCGGTGACGGGGTCGGGCAGCGCGCAGCCTATCAGCTTTTCGACCGACTTGATGCCGCGCTCCTCCATCAGGTGGGAAAGGCCCGAGTGCAGCTCGTCAATAACCCCGTAGCCGTGCTTCATGACGACGGTGCAGAACTGCACGGTGCGGGCGCCTAAAGCGAGAAAATCCGCAGCCGCCTTGTAGTCCATCGGTCCGCCGTTGCCTGAAACGGTAACTCCCAGTTTCGAGACGTTGGCCAGGGTCAGGTTGGAAATGGGAATCACGCCCGCGCCCGACATCCCGACAACGATGCCCTCCTCCCAAGTTTTCCTGACGCCCCTGCGGAACGCTAATGTCGGAAAGGTGTTGGCCAGGGTGATCCCGGCTTTCTTGTCCGGGTATTTGGCGAAGACCATCTTGATAGCCGCGATGATGGGGTAGATTGTGGTCACCGCCGCCGTCAGCTTGAACAGTTTCGGTATGTTGGGGTCGGAGATCTCCATCACCCAGCCGATGATTTTGGTCGTCAGCTCCGGGTCCTGGGAGACGATGTCGCCCTTGGTGCCGTCGCCGCCCTGCGGGCAGGACAGCGAGTATTCGACGGCCATGGCGCCGGCGGACTCGAGCTTTCCGGTGTTGGACTGCCAGACCTTCCGGTCATCCTCGTCGTGCCCGGTGACCGGGCCGCCGGTGGAGGCGATGGTCAGACGATCGGGATATTCCTTCACCAGCCGGGAGATCTCGCCGCAGACCCTCTCCAGCGAATGGCCGGAGACGTTGTCGCAGTTGGCGTAGGTGTCCCGGCTGAAGGCGAACATGTACTCGCCCGGGATGTGGATGGGGACGCCGTCGAAGGCGGTCTTCATCACGCCTCCCGCCCAGCCCGAGTCGTAGGCCAGCTTCATCTGCTCGTATCCGTCCGAAGGCGGCGCGGCCGAGAGCAGGAACGGTGAGATTATCTTCCGACCGAAGAAATCGGCCTCCAGGGGTACGGGCAGCAGTTTCCTTCCGGGCAGTGTTATCAGGCTCTTGATCTGCTTCTCCGGCCTTTGAAATTCTGATTTGGAAAGCCAGGCGTCCGCCTCCATGGCCGCGTTCTTGCCGGCCGCAGCCGCCTCCACCACCGTGGTCGGCCCGTTTGCCATGTCCCCGGAATAGAAAAGTCCGTCCTGTTCGGTCTTGGACATGCCCGGCCTGTTCCCGACGGCCACCACCACCATGTCGAAGCCGCCGCGATCCTCCTTGGTTCCCTTGACGTCCTCCATCAGTGACGGGTGGAACTTCTTGCCCCTGGGAAGGCGCACCCGGACCGTCTTTATGCCGTTCACCATCTTCCCATTGGCCAGGACGCGCTTGAGCCGTACCCGCCCGTTCAGCTGGACGCCGCTGGCCAGCAGGCCTTCCATTTCCTTTCGGGTGAGCGGCATCTCGGAAGGCTTCTCCAGCATGAAGAGCTCGACCTCCGAGGCTCCGTCGGCCGCGGCTACCTCGGCGCAGTCGGCCGCCACCGCCCCGCCGCCGACCACCGCCACTCGCTTGCCCCTGGCCCGGCGCCGCATGTAGTAGCGCAAAAACTCGTTTCCCGGCACCGCCAGGTCCTCTCCCTTGACGCCCAGCTTTACAGGCTGGGTCAGGCCGCCGGCGACTATGACGGCGTCAAATCCCTTCCGCAGCAGCTCCGACGGTTTTTCGACCTTGGTCCCGAACCTGAACTTGATGTCGCCCAACTTCCGAAGCCATTCCAAATCGGTTTTGAGGACAGCTGGATCGAGCCTGAAGTCCGGTATCAGGGAGCAAACGCCTCCCGGCTCCGGGTATTCCTCGAACACCTGCACGGGGTATCCCAATTGGGCCAGCAACCCGGCCGCGGCCAGGCCGGCCGGCCCGGCCCCGACCACGGCCGCCTTCTGCTTCCTTATTTTCGCCGGCCTAAAGACCGGCATCACTCCCAGCTCCTTTGCCCTCTGGATGATGGTGGCCTGTACGGCCGGGATGTTCACCGGATGGTCGAAGGTGGCCCGGGCACAGGCCTTCATGCAGAGGCGGTCCGGGCAGACCGCGCCACAGACGCCGCCCAGGGGGTTGTTGCCCATGATCAGGGCCGCCGCCCGCTTGAAGTCCGATTTTGCCCCCACCCTGACCGCCATGATGAAGTCGGCCGGCGAGCAGTCGCATGGGCAGGCCGCTTGGCACGACTTCTCCTCGCAGTACTCGCACTTGTCCAGCTCGGCCTTGAGCTGGGCGTCGCTGAGGAAGATGTTTTTACTGTCTTTCATTGTGCTTACGGGCGTGGTGTAATATATTTACCTGTACGCCCTCGCGTTAAAATATAAACGTCAGGACATTCATCCGACGAAGTTTCAGGTCAGTGGGCTAGCCAATATGATGCGAGGCCCGCATTATCCTTGGTCGCAAGCTGAGCCAGCAGGCCCGGGATTGTGCGAAACAGCGCGCTTGGATGCTATCTCGTACTCTTCCGTCAAAGAGTCCACCAATTCCTTAACGGAGATTATCCTTGTTGTTCTATATGCATTCTCTCCGGCGAACGCAAATCCGTGCTCTAAGCTGCCGTTTTGGGCATTTCGCAAGGCAAGGGCAATGCAATACGGGCTGCTTTTGTAATCACAGGTTCTGATACAATGATAAGGACAGTTGAACGGTTTCTTTTCCCCGCTGTTAACATCGTCAATGAATTTGTTTCTGATCGCTCTTCCGGGCATGCCAACGGGACTGTTGATAATAACTATGTCTTCTCTGCTCGAATCAATATAAGCCCGTTTAAACTCTACCGACGCGTCACATTCATGTGTGGCGACAAAACGCGTTGCCAACTGCACTCCGGAAGCGCCCAATTGCATGAATTTATACATGTCTTCCCCCGTATATATGCCTCCGGCGGCAATAACCGGGATGGATTTCTTATACCTGGCCTCAAATGGTTTTACCGCCTTGATCACTTCCGGAACAAGTTTTTCCAACGAATACCCGGCATCGCCTATCTGCTCTACCTTGAACCCAAGGTGCCCTCCCGCCAAGGGCCCCTCTACAACCATGGCGTCAGGCAGGTAATCGTATTTTTCCGTCCATTTTTTGGAAATGATGTTGGCGGCTCGTCCAGAGGATACGATGGGAACCAGCTTTGTTTTACGAGCGCCCTTTAAAAAGTGCGGAAGATTAAGGGGAAGTCCGCCACCGGAAAAGATGATGTCGATCCCCTCCTCCACGGCCGTTTTGACCATATCCTCGTAATTTGACGCAGCCACCATTATGTTTATGCCTAGGATCCCCTTGGTCAATCCCCTGGCTTTTCTTATCTCTCTTCTCAAGGCCCTGACATTTGCTTCCGGCCAATGAGTCGAATAATCGTCTTCGAGCATTCCGATGCCTGTGGCGGCAATAACCCCGATGCAACCTTGGTTAGCCACTGCGGAAGCCAGTCCGGACAGGGATATTCCGACCCCCATTCCCCCCTGGATTATCGGAAGCTTTGCCGTCAAATTGCTTATCCTTAATTCTTTTAAATCGTTTGCCTTCATAGATATTCTTCTTTATAGATTAATAAGATTATCCCGTCAATTCAGGTGGCTGCCGTGATAAAGTCGGACGGCGAGCAGTCGCAGGGGCAGGCCGCCTGGCAGGGCTTTTCCTCGCTGTACTCGCACTTCTCCAGCCCGGTCGTGAGCTGGACGTCGGAGAGAAAATGCGTTTTATTCATTTTAAATATCCACCTAAATGACCCTAAATACACAAACAGGTTCAAGTATTTAATGTGTTTTGGTGGTAAAATTTACGTTACTTTACTACAATATTAACCAGCTTGCCCGGCACCACCACCACCTTGGCTACCTGCTTCCCCTTGGTGTGCTCCGCCGCCTTGAGGCTGGCCATGGCCGCGGCTTTGAGGGCCTCGTCGCCGGAGCCCGCCGGGACTGAGATGGTGTCGCGAAGCTTGCCGTTCACCTGCACCGCTATGGTGATCTCGTCCTCGGCCGCCACATTTTCGTCGAACTCTGGCCAGGGGGCCTTGTAGACCGTTCCCGCGTTGCCCAGCTGTTGCCAGACTTCCTCCCCCAAATGCGGGGCCAGCGGCGCCATCAGCAGTACCAGGGACTCGGTGATCTCGGAGACCACGGCCGGGTCCAGGCCCTGCGGCAGCGAATCGTCTTTCACCGGGGCGTACTCATGGACGGAGTTCAGCAGTTCCATCAGGGCGGCCACCGCGGTGTTGAACTGGAAACCGGAGATGTCCGAGCCCACCTTGCGGATGGTCTGGTGGAGCTTGCGACGAACCTTCCTTTCCGGCTCGGACATCTCCTTTGGCAGGCACGCCCTCCAGTCTTTTTTACAGAGCGGCAGGGCCGCCTGCAGCCAGCGCCAGACCCGGACCACGAAGCGGTAAGACCCGTGTATCCCCTCCTCGGACCACTGGACGTCGTCCTCGTAGGGGGCCACGAACATCTCGTAGACCCGCAGGGAGTCGGCCCCGTAGCGCTCGGCGATCTCGTCCGGGGTGACCACGTTGCCCTTGGACTTGGACATCCGGGCCCAGCGCCAGACCACCTGGTCCTGGGGGAAAGTCTCGCGCTCCTCCGGCTTGAGCACTATCCAGTCGACGATCCTGTTTTCACCGCCAGCGCCGCCGCCCTCGGGCTTCGGCCTCCGGCCCGGCGTATGGGCCAGGAGCGACCCCTGGTTCATCAGTTTCAAGAACGGCTCCTCGAAGCCGACCATCCCCTCGTCGTAGAGGACCTTGGTCCAGAAGCGGGAGTAGAGCAGGTGCGACCGGGCGTGCTCGATGCCCCCGGCGTAGAGCCCCACCGGCATCCAGTAGTCGATGGCCTGCCTCGAGGCGAACTCCCTGCCGTTGCGCGGGTCGGTGAATCGGAAGAAGTACCACGACGAGCAGGCGTAGCCGCCCATGGTGTCGGTCTCGCGCCGGGCCGGGCCGCCGCACTTGGGGCAACTGGTGTTGACGAACCCGGGGATGCCCGCCAGCGGCGACTCGCCGGTGCCGGTCGGCTGGTAGTGCTCGACCTCGGGCAGAAGGACCGGAAGATCCTTTTCCGGAACGGGCACCTCGCCGCATTTGTCGCAGTGGACCATGGGGATGGGCGCGCCCCAATAGCGCTGACGCGATATCAACCAGTCCCGGATGCGGAAGTTGACCGCGCCCCTGCCCAGCTCCTTCTCCTCGAGCCAGGCGGTGAT
>DHHE01000018.1:0-10148 GCA_002403115.1 bacterium UBP2_UBA4780
TAATACTACTTGGACTTACCCACTAAAAACTCAGAAGAACCTTACTATGTTTAGCCCTGCGCCCCCGGCCTGCACTGAGCGGCTCGACTGAGCGTTCGACCGAGCTCACGCCGAGGTCTCGCCGAAGTCTTGCCGAAGTGCGCCTCCCTTCGCATGCCGTATGCATGTCATACTCAGGGCATGCTTTCGCCCTTTCGGAGTTTACCCTGAGCATTGCCCCATGCCCTACGCCGAAGGGCAGTCAGAAAGGGCGGAATGATTCTCCTGAGCCAAGGGGATAATCATTTTTCATTTATCCGCGAAAAGCTGGAAGCTGTAGGCCTCAATCACCGGGTTGGAGAGCACCTCCCGGCACATCCTCTCCACCTGCGGCCGGACCGCCTCCGGCTCGGTCCCCTGGAACGTCACCTGGATCAGCTTGCCGAACCTGACGTCGGCCACCGACCCGAAGCCCAGCGATTCCATGGAGCGCCTGAGGGTGGCCCCCTGGGGGTCGAGAACTCCCGGCTTCAGGGTTACGTGGATTTCTGCCCGGATCACTTCGGTACCTCCGTTTTCTTGTTCTTCTCCCTCAGCCGGCGGCCGGATCTCAGCAAGGCTGATGCCGGGGGACGCAGCAGTCCGTAGAGGATGTAGCCCGCGGCCAGCGGGAACAGGACGTACTGGGGCCGCATGATGATGCCGATGACCACCAGCAGCAGGGCCAGGTAGGCCAGGTAGGAACGGAAGCTCTTGGCCGTCAGCTTGGGCAGGGGCGGATACTCGATGCGGCTGATCATCAACAGCGACAGCAGCACCAGGAACAACGGGGCCAGCCCGGGGAACAGCAGTCCATCCCCCACCCTGAAGCAGAAGATGACGTACCCGGCCACCGCCCCCCCGGCGGCCGGCACCGGCAGGCCGGAGAAGGCGCCCTTCTCCAAAAGATTTTTCTGGGAGACGTTGAAGCGGGCCAGGCGGATGACGCCGGCGGCCGTGAAGCAGAAGGCGGCCAGGACTCCAATCAGGCGCAGCTGGACCAGGGCCAGCTGGTGGATGATGAGGGCCGGGGCCATGACGAAGGAGATGGCGTCCGACAGGGAATCGAACTCCACCCCGAAGCGGCTGGTGTGGCCCGAGAGCCGGGCGGCCATTCCGTCCACCCCGTCGAACACGGCTGCCAGCACCACCAGCCAGGCGGCCGTCAGGTAGTTCCCCCGGGCGGCCTCCAGGATGGCCAGCATCCCGCAGAACAGGTTGCCGCTGGTGAAGACCGAGGGCAGGAAGGCCGGGGCCTTGAGCCTGGGCGGGGACACCCTACCAGCCTCCGATGGCCGTCTCGCCGGCCCTGACCCGGTCCCCCACCCTGACCTCTATCCTGGCCTCCGTTGGGACCATCACGTCAAGCCTCGATCCCAGCTTGATGAGGCCCATTCGCTGCCCGGCCGCCACTTCATCTCCTATGTTTGGATGGCAGATGACCCTCCGGGCCAGGGCCCCGGCGATCTGCTTCACCAGCACCCTGCCCCCGGCCGTCTCGATCCCCAGGTGCATCTGCTCGTTGTCCAGCGACGCCTTGTCCTTGTAAGCCGGCAGGAACTTTCCGGGATGGTACTGTTTATAGGCGACCCGGCCGGCCACCGGCGCCCGGTTGACGTGGACGTCCAGCGGCGACATGAAGACGCTCACCTGCCTGGCCCGCCCTTTAATGAAGAACGGCTCGTCGACCTCGGCCACGACCACCACCCGGCCGTCGGCCGGGGATATGATAAGGCCCGCTCCCTCCGGGACCCGTCTCTCCGGGTCGCGGAAGAAGTACAGCAGGAAAAGGGCCACCAGCCCCGCGCCCAGTGCGATGTAAAGCGGAACCCTGTGCCGGAACGCCAGCCAGGCGGCCAGGCTCAGGGCCGCCAGGGCCGCGGCCGGCAGGATGTGGGTCAGTCCCTCGGGGGCCGGCCTCAAGAGCCGTCCTCCGGGAACTGGCTGACGATGAGGTTGCCCCCCTTCTGCTGCCCCTCGGCCAGCAGCTTGAAGGCTCTATCCATCAGCGGCGGAATGGTGATGCCGTCGTCGGGGAAGGTCAGCACCGCGATGCTGACCGTGATCTGCTGGTGGGACAGCATCTGGTCGCGGATGGCCGGGTCCTCGTTGATGATCTTGCGGATCTTCTCGGCGAACTGGACGGCCTGGGGCTTCTCGGTCTCCAGCAGGATCACCCCGAACTTGTCCTCGTCCAGCCGGCAGGAGATGTCGATCTTGCGGACGTGCTCGGCCAGCAGGCCCCCCACCCTGACCAGCAGCTTGTCGGCGGCCACCGCCCCGTTGCTCTCGATGAACGACAGGTAGTTGTCCAGGTCCAGCAGGGCGAAGGACACCCGGTGGCCGAAGCGCCGGGCCCGGTTGACCTCGGTCACCGACCGGTCGTCGAAGAACCGCCGGTTGAAGAGCCCGGTCAGCCGGTCCTTGGTGGTCAGCTGGTCGAACAGCCGGGCGTTGTCCAGGGCCATCGATCCCAGGCTCTGGTAGATGAGGAGCAGGTCGCGCTCCTCCTTGGTCCGGCGCTGGATCCTGCCCGCCTCCACCACCCCCAGCAGCATGTCGTGCTGGATGAACGGTATGCAGAACACCGGGGATATCCCCTTCTCCCTGGTCTGCTCCAGCTTCTGCTTGACCAGGTTGCTCTCCAGCTGGAAGTCCTCCTTGGTCATGGTCACCCGCTTGGCCGCGGTATGGCCCACCTGGCCGTCGCCCAGCTTGACGATCAGGTTGTTGGCCACCTCGGGCGGTATGCCGATGGAGGCGAAGACCACCAGGTCCTGCCGGCCCTCGTTGTAGCGGAAGAAGGCCAGCTCCTCGGCGTCGAACAGCTGCTGGGCGATGCGGATCAGAAGGTGGGGAAGCTTCTCATGCTCCACCTTGCCCCCCAGGGTCCGGGCCAGCTCCAGCAGCACCATGAAAGCGTGGGAGCGCTCGTGGCTCTCCTTTTCAAGATTCGTCAGGGTGCACTTGAGGTTGGTGGCCATCTCCTTGAGGCGCCGCTCCTCCAGCCGGAATCGGGCCGCCTCCTCCTCCCTGGCCTTTTTTTCCATCGCCAGCTTGGCCGCCTTGCCGCTGGTCACCAGGAAGGAGATGAAGAATATCGCCGCCGCCGCCGCGGATATTATGAAAAGCGTCGTCATGTCAGCGCCTCCGTTCGGTTACAGACCGATCCTTTGGAAGATGTGGTCCACCTTGCCAAGGTAATGCTTCAGGTCGAAAATCCCGTCAAGCGTCTCCGGGGACAGCCGCTTGGTTATCCCGGGTTCCTCCCCGGCCCGTTTCCGCAGCGCGCCGCCCTTCTCCCAGACCTCCAGGGAAAGCCCCTGAACGATGCCGTAGGCCTCCTCCCGCGACAGCCCCGATTCCACCAGGGCCAGAAGAAGACCCTGGGAGAAGAACAGGCCGCCCGAGACCTCCAGGTTGGCCATCATCCTCTCCGGATGGACCCTCATGCCCCGCACCAGCCATTCGGCCTTGTCCAGCATGTAGTCCATCAGGATGGCGCTGTCCGGGATGATCACCCGCTCGGCCGAGGAATGGGATATGTCGCGCTCGTGCCACAGGGCCACGTTCTCCAGGCCGGCCTGGGCGTTGGCCCTCACCAGTCGGGCCAGGCCGCACAGCCGCTCGCAGACGATGGGGTTCCGCTTGTGGGGCATGGCCGAGGAGCCCTTCTGCTTGGCCGAGAACGGTTCCTCGGCCTCGCGCACCTCGGTGCGCTGCAGGTGGCGGACCTCCAGGGCGATCTTCTCGATCGAGGCGGAGGCCAGGGCCAGGACGCAGAGGAACTCGGCGTGGCGGTCGCGCTGGACCACCTGGGTGGACACCGGCTCCGGCGCCAGCCCCAACTCCCGGCAGACGTGCTCCTCGACCGCCGGGTCGATGTGGGCGAAGGTCCCCACCGCCCCCGATATCTTGCCGCAGGAGACCGACTCCACCGCCCGCTGCAGGCGCTCCCGGTTGCGCAGGCACTCCTGCCACCACAGGGCCAGCTTCAGCCCGAAGGTGGTGGGCTCGGCGTGGATCCCGTGGCTGCGCCCCATCATCGGAACGCGCTTGAACTCGACGGCCCTCTGGCGCAAGACGGCCGCCAGCCTGTCCAGGCCGGCCAGCAGTTCGGCCCCGGCCTCCTTCAGCAGCACCGCCCAGGAGGTGTCCAGCACGTCGGACGAGGTCATCCCCAGGTGGATGTAGCGCGCCGAGGGCCCCACCCTCTCGCCCACCGCCGTCAGGAAGGCGATGACGTCGTGCTGGACCTCGGCCTCGATCTGGCCGATGCGGGCGATGTCGAAACCGGCCTTCTCCTGTATGATCTTCAGGTCCCCGGCCGGGATCCTGCCCAGCCGGTGCTGGGCCTCGCAGGCCAGCAGCTCGACCCGGAGCCAGGTCTCGAACTTGTGCTGTTCGCTCCAGATGGCCCCCATCCGGGGCCGGGTGTAGCGGTCGATCATATTCTCAGAACTTGCTTGCTGGCTTGGTCGGGAATGTCACCCTGAGCCTGGCTCACATGCCTCGCTGGCTGAAGGGTGACCCTGGTCGTCATCCCCTTCGCAAGCCGCCATGCATGTCCGCCTCAGGGCATCGCTTCAGCTTGCCGGGCGGGGAGAAACCTCAGGATGACGGGTGATGGGCCTCAGTTCCCGAACTTCTCCTTGAGGGTGATGAAGCGGAGGTACTCGTCGATATTGGCCAGGCTGGGGATGACCAGCTTGCGGTCGGAGATCCTCACCAATTTGAGCTCCAGGAGCTTCTTGACGATCTCCTCCACCTTCGAGCCGTCGATGCCCACCATGTCGCCCAGGGCGTTGTAGTCGTAGGGGAAGTCGACGATGATGCCGTCCGGGGTCTGGGCGCCGCGCTCGTTGGCCATGTTCACCAGCAGCGAGACCACCCGCCGCAGCTCGTCCCGGATCATCAGAAACTCCACCATCTTGTTGGTGTCCCGCAGCCTCCGGGCCATGGTCTCAAGGACGTACTCGATCATGGGGTTGCTCTTGAGGTGCGACTTGAAGGCCTCGCGGTCGATGATCAGCAGCTTGACCTCCTCGGCGGCGCTGGCGGAGGCCGAGCGGGGGCTGCCGTCGATGACGGCCATCTCCCCGAAGAAGTCCCCCTCCTTGAGCACCGCCAGTGTCTTCTCCTGGCCGCCGGCGCTGCGGGTGATCTTGATCTTGCCGGAGCGGATGAGGAACATCTCTTTGCCGGGGTCTCCCTGCCTGAAGAGGACCTCTCCGGGCTTGAGCGCCTTTTCGAATTCCTGACCAGCCATCGCCTTGCTCACTTGTATTCTTTATTGGACTGTTTACCGTCTATAAGGTTAGTATAGCACGAGTTGGGACGGATTTCAAGGCAAATTGCCGGCGGATGAGCGGCTTGATCTTTTGTCCGCGCTTGACATGTTTGTGAGGCTGGCATATAATTATCGCTTAAAGGAACTCGCAAGCTTTAACGAGGACAATCAGATGGAAAATATGCCCCAGCAGCTTAACATCGAGATCGGCGAGAAGGAGGCCGAGGGAGTCTACTCCAACCTGGCCTTCATCACCCACTCCCCCTCCGAGTTCATCATCGACTTCGCCCGGGTGCTGCCCGGCGTTCCCAAGGCCAAGGTACACGCCCGGGTGGTCACCACTCCCCAGCACGCCAAGATGCTGCTGATGGCGCTGGAGGACAACATCAAAAAATTCGAGACCCAATTCGGCGCCATCAAGGTGCCCGGCCCCGAGGAGAAGGCCATGGGCTTCAAGTTCGACGGGCAGCCGGCCCCCAAGAAGTAGCCGTCCCGCCAACGGCGAAGGGGACGAAGCATCTGCTTCGCCCCCTTCTTTTATCGGGAAAAACCGCCTTCGTGTCTTTGTGGCTTTGTGTGCGGAAAATGGAGCGGGTGATGGGAATCGAACCCACAATATTCAGCTTGGGAAGCTGACGTTCTACCACTGAACTACACCCGCTTACATTATGCCTTCACCCCGACTTGGCGGGTGGTGAACTACACCCGTCCGCGCCATTATTTTATCGGATTTCAACCGGTTTGTCAATGGCCTCCAGCACCTCGTCGACGGTGATTCCGTCCAGGCAGCGGTAATGACCGAAGCGGCAGGTCCTCCGGTAGCAGGGGCTGCACGGCTCCTTGGTGTACAAGACCGAGTGCCCGCGGCCCCAGGGCCTGGTCCAGGCGGGATTGGTGGAGCCGAACAGGGCCACCACCCTGCTCCCGGAAGCCGCCGCCAGGTGCATGGCCCCGGTGTCGTTGGTCACGAACAGCCCGCACTTCGAGAGAAGGGCCGCGCTCTGCCTGAGGTCGGTTTCCCCGGCGCAGGAGACGGCGCCTCTTCCGATACCGTCAGCGATCTCCCGGCATAACCCCTGCTCCTCGTCCGAGCCGAAGGCCAGGATTTCCCCGCCCCTCTCCGCCAGCCTCCTCCCCAACCCGATCCATCTCTCCCGAGGCCACCTCTTGGCCGGCCCGAAGGTTGCCCCCGGCCCGAAGCCGGCCAGCGGGCCCTTCAAGCCTCGCTTTTCCAGCCAGCCGGCGGCGGCGGCGGTTTCCTCCGGAGACAGCGATATCTCCGGGTCCTCCGGCTTGGCATCCTCCCCCAGCAGGCGGCAATAGCCCTCCAACAGGTGTCGCGAACGGAATCCCTTCCTGTGATAGCGGAGTCCCTTGGTAAGCAGCCAGCCCCGCCACTCGGCGTCGTATCCGATCCTTGCGGGGATTCCGGCCAGAAAGGCGACGGCGGCCGAGGAGAAGGAAAGCGGCAGCACGTAGCAGATGCCGAACTCGCGCCCTCTGGCCCTCGAGGCCGCCGAAAACAGGGACTCGCCCTGGCGAAAGTCGATCAGGTCGCCGACGGCCGGATGGCCGCGGAAAACGCCGGACACCCGGCGGTTGGCCAGGACCGTAACCTCCGCCTCGGGGCGCCGCTTCCGCAACGCGGCCAGGAACCCCAGCGAGATCACGGCGTCGCCTATCCAGTTCGGCGCCCGCACCAGCAGGCGTTCCCTCTCAGCCATCGAGCATCCCCTGAAGCGCCTTCCAGGCCACGTCCGGCGTTATGCCGTCCAGGCAGCGGTGGTGCCGCTTGGGGCAGCTCCTGCTGCCGTGCAGGCTGCAGGGGCGGCAGGCCAGGTCCATGGCCAGCATCCGGCTCTCCTCTCTCCACGGCGCGAAACCGAAGCCGGCCGCGGTCGGCCCGAAGAATGCCAGCACCGGCACGCCCGCGGCTTCGGCCAGGTGCATGGGGCCGGTGTCGTTGGTGACCGCGGCCCTGGCCCCGGCTAGAAAGGATGCCAGCTGGCCCAGCCCGAGCTGCCCGCAAAGGTTGGCGATCCTTTCGGGCCGCGCTCTCCGGATCTTCTCCCCCGCTTCCCGGTCGTCCTCCGAGCCGATCAATCCTATATTGAGATCGGTTTCATCGGCTATTCTTGCCGCCAGCTCAGCGTAATGCCCGGCCGGCCACCGCTTGGCCGGCCAGTGGGCGCCCGGGGCCATGGCCAGGTACGGGGCCTTCAGCCCGGCCGGAGGTTCAGCCCTGTTCGGATATAGCCTCGGGCGGATGCCGGCGACATCGATCCCCAAAGGCTTGAGCGCCTCCAGGTACCTGGCGTACACCGGAGGGCCGTGTTCCGCCGGCCTCTTGCCCAGGACCATCATCCTTCTCTGCCAGGCCCTCTTGTCCCATCTCAGCACCTTTTTGGCCCGCAGGCACCGGCAGATCAAGCGGCTCCGCAGGTTGCCCTGCAGGTCCACCGCCAGGTCGAAGCGCCCGGCCTGAATGGCCCGCATGAAGGACAGCAGGCCCCCGGCGCCACGGTGCCTTCCCCTCTCGTCGAACAGCCAAAGCCTGCCGACGTGGGGATGGCCTTCCAGCAGGGCCGAGAAGCGTTCCTTGAGCAGGAACTCGACGGCGGCATCAGGGAACGCCCTGGCCAGGGCTTCGATGGCCGCGGTGGCCAGGACGATGTCGCCGATGGCGCCCAGACGTATGACCAGGATCCGCTTCATGCCGCGCCTTCAAGAAGCCGTTGCGTCCCCGCTGGATCGGACGGCCCCGAGCGGAGCCGATGGAAGGCGCATGAAACCCAGGGTCCAATAGGCGGATTGGAACACGCCGAGGACGCAAATGAGCATGATAAAGACGGGAACGCCGATAATCAGGCCGGGCGCCAGCCCCAGCGCCAGGTTGATGATGCCCAGGATGACGAAAGGTATGGCCAGCAGAACCAGGGCCAGCACCACCGCCAAGCCCAGCGCCAGCCCTATGCCCAGGCCGATGGCGAACAGGATGACCGATTCCGAAAAGTTGCTTTTGATCGATAACCAGGCCGAGCGCACCGAGTCGAAAACCGGCATTTCCTCCAGAACCAGGTGACGCAGGGCGTAATTCCACAGCAGCCCCGCGGCCACCAGCCCGGCGATTGCCGGCAGGATGGCGGCCACCAGCCAGGCCACGCCCAGCACCTTGAGCCCGGTCCCTCCGAAGGCGATCATCAGCGCCGGGGGGCCGGCCGCCAGGGCGGCGGCTCCGACCACGGCGGCGAACAGCAGAAGCTGGAGCCCCAGCACCCGCCAGAAAAGCTTCAGGCCGTGGGAAAGGGCCCGTTCGAAATCCGACGGGGCTGAGGCCTCGATGTCGCCCACCCCGCGCACCAGGCTCCCCTGGGAGACCACCTGCAGCACCCAGAAGACCAGTCCGACGCCCAGGGCCATGGCCGCCAGGACCACCACCAAGCCCGGGTTGCCGGCCAGCCAGTCCCAGGCGTCGCCCAGCTTTTCGGTCGCCAGCTGGTTGTCAAAGCTTGGAGAGCCCGCCCCGGCGAAGAAACCGAAGACCCAGAGGTAGCGTTTGCGCCAGGCGATGGCCAGCGCGTCCTTGATCAGCTTTCCGTATTCCATATGGCTCTCGCGCAATTCACGTTTTCAGGAAAGACCGGACATCCACTCCTTAAGCGACTCCAGCGACCTGGCGGCCAGGGCCTCTCCCTTAAGTCTTTTGTCCCCGATCCTGGTCCCCAGCGGCGGCAGAAGCCCGAAGTTGGCGTTCATCGGCTGGTAGCTCCCCGAGAGCGGACCGCGTCCCACGTAGCGGCACAGAGCCCCGACCATGGTCTCCTCCGGCGGGACCGCGGGCGGCCGGCCCGAGATGACGCGGAGGCAATTGAGCCCGGCCACCAGGCCGGCGGCGGCCGACTCCGCGTATCCCTCGACCCCGCAGAGCTGGCCGGCGATGAACAGCCCCGGCCGTGTTCGGGCCTCCAGGTTTTCCGACAGGAGCCGCGGGGCGTTGATGAAGGTGTTGCGGTGCATGCTGCCGTAGCGCAGGAACTCGGCGCGCCCCAGGCCGGGGAGGGTCCGGAACACGCGCTGCTGCTCCGGCTGGGCCAGCTGCGTCTGGAACCCGACCAGATTGTACATGGAGCCCGCCCGGTCCTCCCGCCTCAGCTGGGCCACGGCATAAGGCCTTTTGCCGGTTAACGGGTCAACCAGTCCCACCGGCTTCATCAGGCCGAAGCGCAGGGTGTCACGCCCCCTTTCCGCCAGCACCTCGGCCGGCAGGCAGCCCTCGAAGTACCTGCCCTCCTCGAAGCCGTGCGGCTGGTGCCGCCGGGCGGACAGCAAACTATCGATAAATGAATAGTATTGCTCCCTGTCCAGCGGGGCGTTGAGGTAGTCGCCCTCCTCCCCGGAATAGCGGCTGGCCGGGAAAAGCCCGGAGCTGTCCAGGGATCCGGCCGAGACGATGGGGGCGATGGCGTCGTAAAAGAACAGGTGGGCGGCCCCGAAAAGCCCGGCCAGGGCATCGGACAGGCCGTCCGAGGTCAGCGGGCCGGAGGCGACGACCGCCGGGGCCTCGGGTATCCCGGCGCGCTCCTCGGGCACCACCCGGATATTGGGGTGCCCTGTGATACTTTCGGTGATCGTCCGGGCGAACAGCAGGCGGTCCACCGCCAGCGCCTTGCCGGCCGGAACCGCGCAGTTGCCGGCCACGGAGACGACCAGGGAGCCGAGCGCCCCCAGCTCGGCCTTGAGGAGCCCGTGGGCGTTGGATGCCTCCAGGGATTTGAGCGAGTTGCTGCAGACCAGCTCGCCCAGCAGCCCGGTGCGGTGGGCCGGGGTGGTCATCCCCGGG
>DHHE01000018.1:10274-11100 GCA_002403115.1 bacterium UBP2_UBA4780
CGTCCGGCTCTTCCCGGACAGCGCCTCCGGCGGCACCCCCCCGGCCACCTGGGAGGCCTTGAGCCTGCCCCGCGACCAGAGCATCCGCTCCACCATCGCCGTCAAGAACTCCTCCAGCCTGGCCTGGACCTCCGCCCCCTCGATCACGCCCAGCGCCCGGGACACCGCCTCGAAGGTGCAGACCCGCGCCGGGTCGCCCTGGACCCTCAGCCTGAACGACGAGGGCGGCCCGGGCGGCAGCTTCACCCGCGGCAGATCCTTCAGCACCGGCTCGCGCCTGGCCATCTTGGCCGCCTGGTTCCAGTTCCCGTCCAGCACGATCAGGGTCAGCGGCCGCCCGCCAAGGGCCGCCGCCCTCCCGTCAAGCTCGGCGGAGCCGGGCGAGGGATACAACACCAAGCCCCGGGAGCCGTCAGGTATCATCCCGCCGGTCTCGGTCGGCTGGTGCCTGACCCCCCTCAGGCAGACGAAGCTGTTGGCCAGCGCCAGCGGCACCAGCCGGCCGGTGTTGCTGGAACGGACCGATTCGCCGACGTGCATGATGACCGCCACCCGGGTCCGCAGCTCCAGGCCCGGGGCCAGGCCGCAGACGCAGAGGCTCCTGACCATCCGGCAGCGGGGGCAGCGCGGCGGGGGATGAGGATTGTTGCGCATGGGGATATTTTAACACAAAGACACGAAGACACAAAGTATTTTTTTAAGGGCTCGAACTGGCCTTATGGGTTGGCAACTAAATCCAGTCTTGTGTCATTTCCTCCCCTTTGTCATTCCCACACGTTCACATAGCTTGCCCTGAATGGCATGAAGGGTTCGGTACAGGCTCCGG
>DHHE01000018.1:11179-15811 GCA_002403115.1 bacterium UBP2_UBA4780
CGGCGGCTCCCACTTGCACTTGGGGCAGGCCGGGTACTGGCCCCGGGCCTTGCTGTACCTCTGCACCAGGTGGCCGAAGCCGCACGATTCGCAGGCCTGGCCGATGGGCCGGTTCCAGACGGCGTACTTGCAGTCCGGGTACCGGGTGCAGGAGTAGAAGCTCCGGCCCCGCTTGGAGCGCCGCTCGGCCAGCTGGCCGCCGCAGCCCGGCTCGGGGCACGGCACCCCGGTGGTGATCGGCCGGACGCTCTGGCACTGGGGGTAATTGGAGCAGGCCAGGAACTTGCCGAACTTGCTGCGCTTGACCTTCATCGGGCTGCCGCACTTGTCGCAGACCTGGCCCTCGGTGTCCTTGAGGTCCTGCTCGGCGTCCATGGGCATGGTGGTCTTGCAGTCCGGGTAGCGGGAGCAGGCGTAGAACTTGCCGAAGCGGCCCCACTTGATGACCATGGGCTGGCCGCACTCCGGGCAGGCGGTGTCGGTCTTCTCCTCCAGCGATTTCTTCACCTCGAGGCGGTCGGCCTCGGCCGACTTCAGGTCACGGGAGAAGGGCCCGTAGAAATCCTTGAGGGCCCTGACCCACTCCAGCTTGCCCTGCTCGATCTTGTCCAGCTCGCTCTCCATGTCGGCGGTGAACTGGACCTGGAAAACGTGGGGGAACTTCTCGGTAAGTATCTTGTTGACCACCATCCCCAGCTCGGTGGGCTCCAGCGGGCCGCGCTCCTTGGTGGCGTACTCCCGGTCGATGATGGTGCTGATGATGACGGCGTAGGTCGAGGGCCGGCCGATGCCGGCGGCCTCCAGGGCCTTGATCAGGCTGGCCTCGTTGAACCGCGGCGGCGGCTCGGTGAAATGCTGCTTGGGCAGCAGCTCCAGCAGTTTCAGGGACTCGCCCGGCTCCAGCTTCGGCAGGTCCTTGGACTCGGCGTACTGGTCGCTGTCGTCCTCCTGCACCCCGTAGGCCGCCAGGAACCCGTTGAAGGCCAGCCTGGAGCCGCTGGCCCGGAACAGGAAGCGCCCGGCCCTGATGTCGGCCGACCGCACCGAGTAGACGGCCGAGGCCATCTGGCAGGCCAAAAAGCGGCTCCAGATCAGGCCGTAGAGCTTGAGCTGGTCCGGGGTCAGGAACCGCCCGACGCTCTCCGGCGTCCGGTCTGCGGCGGTGGGCCGGATGGCCTCGTGACCCTCCTGGGCGCTCTTGCGCGACCGGTAGTGCCGGGGCTCAGGGGGCAGGTATTCGGCGCCGAAATGGGCCGAGATGAAGGCCCGGGCCGCGGCCGCGGCCTCGGGGGCCATGCGCACCGAGTCGGTGCGCATGTAGGTTATCAGGCCCACCGCCCCCTCGTCGCCCAGTTCGATCCCCTCGTACAGCTGCTGGGCCACCGACATGGTCTTTTTGGCCGAGAACCCCAGGCCGCGGTAGGCCGCCTGCTGCAGGGTGCTGGTGATGAACGGCGGATAGGGATGGCGCTTCTTGTCCCTGGTGTCGACGCCGGCGACCGAGAAGGCGAGGCTCCCCAGCTCGGAGACGATCCGGCCGCTGGAAGCCTGGTCCCTGATGGCCGGCTTCTTGTCGTCGATCTTGGAGAGGGACGCCTCGAAGGGGCCGTCGTCGCCGCCCTGGAGCCGGGCGGCCAGCGTCCAGTACTCCTGGGGCTTGAAGCCCTTGATCTCCCCCTCGCGCTCGCAGATCAGCCGCAGGGCCACCGTCTGCACCCGTCCGGCCGACAGGCCGCGCCGCACCGTCTTCCACAGGAACGGGCTCACCTGGTAGCCCACCAGCCGGTCCAGGATGCGGCGGGCCTGCTGGGCGTCGACCTTCTTCTGGTCGATCCTGCCCGGATGGGCGATGGCCTTGGCCACGCTCTCCTTGGTGATCTCGTAGAACATGGCCCGCTGGACCTTCCGGGCCTTTCTGCCCTTGTCCTCTATCTCGGCGGCAATGTGCCAGGCGATGGCCTCGCCCTCGCGGTCCGGGTCGGTGGCGATGAATATCCGCTCGGCCTTGGCGGCGGCGGCCTTGATCTGGGCCAGCACCTTGGCCTTGCCCTTGATGGGGACGTAGGTGGGCTGGAAGTCCTTCTTGAGGTCCACCCCCAGCTTGCTGGACGGCAGGTCGCGGACGTGCCCCATGGAGGAGATGACCGAGTACTCCCTCCCCAGGTACTTGCCGATGGTCCGGGCCTTGGCCGGCGATTCCACGATGACGAGCTTTTTGGCCATGATTTATTTTGTTCGTGCTGAAGGACGGCTATGATACACCATACGGCGGGGTTTGTCAATCCCCCGCGTCCGGAGTAGCGGCGATAGAAGAAAAAGCAGCGGTGTTTCCCGCTGCCGTCCTGTCACTGGGATGTCTTGCGATGCCTTACAGGGTCCGGGCTCCGTTCCAAAAAGCCGGCGGCCGCCCTGGCCTTCATTTGAGGAATTTTTTCTGGCTGGTGCTTTTCACTTTGTTGGAATCTGCAGACCAGTAGTACCTCCCCTTGAACGGATCCTCGGCCGGGATTTTTGCCGCAAGCCCGGCTTTCGACAGGTCCCGAAGCGACCCAGGCCAGGTTCCGAATTTCAGCTTGTAACTCTGGGCCGCCTGCTGGAGATTGTCTATGGTTTCCTCCATCTCTATGCGATCCAGGTAAAGCCTGGCCACGTCTCGTTCCAAAGGGTTGTCCGAACCCTCGTAAATGTCCGTCCACATCGCCTTTGACACCTCCCGCTCCCCCATCCGGCGGTAGATGTAAGCGGCGTATCGTTTGGCGCTTATCCAGGCGCCGGGCAGCTCCGAGGCCGCGGTGAACTCGGCGGCCGCCTCCTCCCACCGCTGGAGAAAGATATAGAGAATAAAACCCTTCATGTAGGGAAATTCCCACTTCTCCGGATTGAGCCGCTTGGCCTTGTCCAGAAGCTTGAGCGAATTGACGCTGTCCCGGGCGTCGTGAACCAAAAGCAAGGCTCCGAAGGTGTAGGGGTAGACGAACCGCGGGTCGAGATCGGTCAGCCGGTCGGTTATGGGGTAGAGGTAATCGTATTTCTGGTCGCGCCGCATGTGGTAGGCGTAGTACTGGATCATGCGCATCCACAGGTAGTCGGCCGCCGCCAGCTCGTTGCCGGCGGCCAGCAGCCTGACGGCCTCGGCCGTGGGGAAGTACATCAGCTCGCGGACCGACTCCTCGCTGCTGAGGTACCGGGCGTCGTGCGCCTGCAGCAAAGCGATGACGCCGGCCAGCAGGGCCAGGGCGGCGGCGATGAGGAGAATGTTTTTCATACTTTCTGTCTGGTCATGCTTCGACGGGTTCGGCAAACTCACTGCAAGCCCGGCTCAGCATGAAAACCCACCGTCACCCTGAGCCGCGGGCTGAGCGCAACCGAAGCCCTGTCGAAGGGTGGCGCATCATAGATCATGCTTCGACCCGGCTCAGCATGACATATGCTCGTCACTTCAGATCCTTCCTCTCCAGGATGGCCGAGGACACCAGCAGGATCAGGGCGGTGTACGTCATGATGTAGACGAGCATCAGCGCGACCTTGGCCCCCGGCACCTCCAGGCCGTAGACGGCCTCGGTCCGGTAGTCGCACAGGTGCAGGTTGGGCACGGCGTAGGACGCGCCCTTGACCGCGAGCTTCACCGCCAGGCCGGGCATGCGGTCGGCGAACAGGCGCAGCTGGTCGGCGGCCGTGCCCACTATGTAAAGGCAGATGGTGAACACCGCCGACAGCGCCGGCGAGGCCAGGGTGGAGAAGAGTATGGCCACCGCGGTCACCGCCGCCAGCTGCAGGAACAGGCCGGCCACGGCCAGGGCCAGCAGCCAGTCGAGCCTGCCGCCCAGGGTGATGACGGTCCCGGCCAGCACCGCGAACATGACCCCGAAGGCCAGCAGGATGGTGGCCATCAGCCCGAGATACTTGCCCACCAGCAGCTCCCAGCGGCGCACCGGCTTGGCCACCAGCACGTAGATGGTCCGCTTGTCCAGCTCCTTGTGCACCAGGGCGGCGCCGACCACCACCGCGATCATCAGCCCGAACAGGGCCATGGCGGCGAAGCCGAAGTCCTTCATTATCTTCAGCTCCTGGCCGATGGCCAGCGGGATCACCAGCCGCGAGCCGGGCAGCAGCAGCAGGGCGAAGACCACCAGTCCGTAGAGGACCCGGTCCCGCACCGTCTCCCTGAAGGTGTTGTGGGCGATGGCTATGATGCGCTTCATGGCTTATCCACTATATGACTTCCCTCCCTCGCCAGGGAGGGATTATGGGAGGGTAAAATACTAGATTTTACCCGTATGCGCTCAAGCACGCTCATTATGTCATTTTTCACTTCGTCCCCCCAGAAACGCATCACAACGTAGCCGTTCTCTTCAAGCCATTTCTGCCGATTTCTGTCCCTGTTAATCGCNNTCTTCACTCAAATGCGTGGAACCGTCCACTTCGATCACCAGCTTCTTGTCCGTGCATACGAAATCCACCACGTATCTGCCGATGGGATGCTGGCGTTTGAACTTGTGGCCGTCTAGCTTCCTGTTGCGCAGCCGAAACCAGAGCATCCGTTCCCCGACAGTGGCATTCCTTCGCAGCTTCTTGGCTACCGGCGTCAGGGGTGTTTTCACAGCCCCTCTCCTCGTTCCTCTCCCCTGGTGG
>DHHE01000218.1:0-4548 GCA_002403115.1 bacterium UBP2_UBA4780
GGCATGATCTTGACGGCCCTCCCGTCCGCGACCCTTCCGGTGGGGCACAGCGGGCAGGCCAGGTTGCACAGGCCGGCCGGCTCGACTATCAGCTTGAACGGGCGGGCGAAGGCCCGGTCCGGCATCGCCAAGCCCTGAATCAGCCCCAGCGCAAGATTGCCCAGCTTGCTCCGGCCCTGGTACCGGGTGAACAGGAACCTCCGGAAGAGCCCGGCCAGGAGGTTATCCCGCCAGGGATACGAGACCCCGGTCAATGGCATGGCGCTTTTGCCCGCCTGACTGTACCCAGCACGTACAGGTGATGGGCGATCCGGCGCCTGAACCACGGGGGGAGTCCGTCCTCCAGCCACCGGAAAAAGCCGAGCCCGCCCGCGTCCCCCGCGTCCGTGTCCAGGCCCCATTCCCACCTTTTGCCCAGCCATCCGGCCACCCGCTGGATGTCGTCCTTGAGCGGCATGTCCTGGGTGTCCCACGACGGCGGCGCGTCCACCGCCCCGGCCTCCAGCACCTCCAGTCCGGCCAGGCGGAAAACCCGCTCCAGCCCCCCCGTTCGCGACAGCTCCCGGCTGCCGTGGTCCCATTCGCCGCCGGTCAGCCGGTGGTACCGCCGGTGGAGCGCGTTGCCCGGGTTGGCGTCGTTGACGGCCACCGCCAGCACCAGGTTCGAGCTGACCCGGGCCATCTCCCTGAGGTAGCCGGCCGGGTCGGACAGCTTCTCCAGCATGCAGAAGCTCCAGGCCAGGTCCAGGCCGCCGTCGGCCAGGGGTATTTTCGCTATCGGCGCCCGCAGGACCTTGATCCTGCCGCCCATCCCCTTTCCCTGCCATGTTCCCCGAGCGCTCTCCAGCAAACGGGACGAGGGGCTGCACAGGAGCATCGGCTGGTCGAGAACGCCGGCCAGCGCCAGGCTGTTGGCCCCGGGGACGCCGGTGATGCCGTCGGCCGGCGACTCCAACGCTTTCCTGACGCCGTGCTGGCGGGCGATCCTCAGAAGCAGGCGGTCCACCATCATCCGCTCGTACCTGGTGCCCAGCCCCTCGTCGCCCCGGCGCCGCCCGATGTAATCCAGGTTGTCCTCGACGAACCGCCGGATCCGCTGGTCGTCGCTCCCGGCCGGCGGCCGCCCCGGCCCGGCCCTGGGGGTGTGGCGCGACAGGCGGACGAAGGCCGACAGCACGAACAGGTTGAGGGGGATGGCGGCCGCCAGCCAGAGGGCCATGGCCGCGATCTGTCGCAGGATCATCGCAGCATGTTGGCCAGGACCCTGGCGCCCTCCCTGAAGTTGAAGATCATGTTGGTGTAGGCGGCGTTGGCCAGCGGGCAGGCGCACTTCCGGGATTTGATGATTTTCCTGGCGGCCCGCGACTTTCCCGAGCGCCACAGCCGGCCGAAGTCGTAACCGAAGTCGGACAGGCGGCCCATCCGGTCCCCCCTGATGCAGCAGGCCCAGACCTCCCCGTCCGGCATGATCTGGACGGAGGCGAACCCGGCGTAGCAGGGCAGGCCTCCTTCTCCGTTTAAGACCCTATATGCGTATAGATAGTAGCCGCGTCGGAAGGCCCGGGCCAGACCGGGCCAGCCCCGCTTCCTCGGGGAGTCCATCTCCCTTGTCAGCAGCCGGGCTATCGGCAGATATTCCTCCGCAGAGGGGGCGATGTCCAGCCCCTGGTTCATCAGCTCGGCCCGGATCTCCGCCGGCTCGGCCACCATGGAGCCGGCCCCCAGCCGGGCCAGCGCCAGCCTGTCCCCGCTGAAGCTTCCCAGGTTCAGTTTCGAGACCACGGTCCCGATGCCGACCGTCAGGTTATGCGGCTGCTCCCTTTTAATCTCTGCGATCGTAGCCACCGCATTTTCCCAGGCGCCGGGGAAACCCCTGATCTCGTCCTGCCTTTCCCCGACGGCGTCTATCGAGACGTTGACGATGAAACCGATCCCCGGGTGGAGTTTTGCCAGGCTCCTGGCGACCTCTGCTATTCTTACGGGAAAACCGCCGTTGGTGGGGATGTTCACCAGCCTGGGGCGGCACGTCCGGCAGAAGCTGTCGACGATATCGCCGAGGTCTTCGCGCAAAAACGGCTCGCCGCCGGAGAACGTCGCCCAGCAGGGCGAGCCGCCCAGCGAGGCGAACAGTTTCCGGTATTCATCCGCGCTCATTTCCCGGACCCGAGACCGCTGGACCCGGCAGGTGGCGCAGCGGTAGTTGCAGCGGGCGGTCAGACTGAACGTGTAATTTAGCGGCAGCACTTCCGGCCGGCCCCAGGCCCGGAACATCCGGTAGGCTATCTGCCCGGCGAAGGGATTCATCCTTCCCCCGAAAGTCTCTTGGTGGAGTCCGCCGTCTCCCAGACACAGTGGTTCTTTTTGGCCACCTGAAAATCGAACCGGGCCAGCAGCCTGGCCCAAAGCTCCAGCAGCAGCGATCCCGCCAGGAACGCCGGGTTCATGCCGTTCTCCGAGATCTCGGCCCGCAGGAGCTTCAAGACCTTCCGGTTGTCCATGGTGTCCGGCAGCCTCCAGTCCGGCCTCAGCTTCCTGAGATGGTGGTAGCCCGCCAGGTGCCTCCGCCGCACCTTCAGGAAGTCGCGGACATTGTCCGGCCCCCGGTTGCGGAAAACGGCCTCCGGAACGTAGCGGGAGGCCAGGCCCTTCTCCAGCACCCGCTGGACTATCCAGGTCTCGTCGGTGGCGGTGTCGCCCGGTATGCTCTCGAACACCCGGCGGAAGGCCACCACTTCGCCGGCCTTGAAGCCCTGCAGGGCCACCCGGTGGTGCAGCGACCAGAACAGGTTGGCGTAAAAGCCCATGAAGGCCTTGGGGTCGTTCTCCGGCATTATCCTTCCGGCCGTCACCCCTACACCCTTGTCGGCGAACGGTTCGATCAGTCTGGCCACGGCGTCGCCCTGGGGCAGGACGTCGGCGCTCATCAGCACCAGCGGGTCGCCGGCGGCCCGGGCGATGAGGAGGTTGACGGCCGAGGCCTTGCCCCGGCGCTCCGGCTCGACCATCAGCCTGATCCGGCCGTCCCTTTCGGCCCGGGCCCTGACGATGGCCTCGGTGGCGTCGGTGCACCCCGAGGCGACGACCAGCACCTCCGCTGGCCCCCAAGAGGCGGGACCATGCGACACGAGGCGGTCCAGCAATCTGCCGATGTTGGCCGCCTCGTTATATGCCGCTATGCCTACGCTGTAACCGGCCGTCATTTATTCACGTTAACCGTTCGATCGCCTCCAGCACCATCGTCGCCGTCAAGCCGGCCATGCATCCGGCGTCGGGACAGGAGGCCCGGTAGCAGGGGGAGCATTCCAGGCCCAGCTCCAGCTTCTCCCCCAGCCCGTAAAGGTCTATCTCCCGGCTGCAGGTCGGCCCGAACAGGGCGATGGTCCTCCTCTTCAGGGCGATCGCCAGGTGCATGGCCAGGCTGTCGCTGCTGACCACCATGTCCAGCCTCGAGATCACGGCGGCAAAGCTTCGGATGTCCAGGTCCGGCGCGATGGCCGGCGTCCCGGGGCACAGGCGCCTGAGTTTCTCGACCACCCCCTTCTCGTCCGGGCCGCCCAGTATCACCGGCGTTCCCAGCTTCCTCCCTTTCAGCTCCCTGACCAGCTTTGCCTGGTTGGCTGCCGGCCAGGCCTTGGCGGGATAGGCCCTCCCGGTGCCGGTGTTGACGCCTATCCACGGCCTTCTGGAACCGGCCTTGATTGTCTTGGACAGGTAACCGGCCGCCCATTCGGCCTCTTCCCGGGTGACGGTGTAGTGGTAACCCAGGCCCTCGTGCTTCAAGCCGGCGGCCTCGATGACCAGCTGCTGGTAGCTCTTCCGGTTGACCCGGAACTTGATCTCGTCGGATAGGCCCAAACGGTACAGGAATGCGGCTCGGTGGTCCATCGGGACCAGGCCCCCCCTCGGGTCCCAGCCGAATCCCTGCTTGCGGCCCGAATCGAGCGACGAAGCCAGGGCTGCCGCCCGCGGCTCCTTGTCCAGGCAGATCAGGCGGTCGAACCTCTCGGCCCCCAGCTGCACCAAGGAGGCGGCGTCATATGGCAGCAGCCGGTCTATGTGCGGGTTGTGCCGCAGCAGCGGCAGGGCGTCGGCGTCCGTCAGCCAGGTGACCATCGTGTCCGGCTTGTCCCGCTTGAGGGCCGCGGCCAGCGGCGTGGTCCTCAAAACGTCGCCCTTGGCCGCCAGCTTGATTATCAGGCACCGCTCCCTCCAAGGGGCGTAATGCCGGCACCCCCGGCATTCTTTCCCCAGGCCGCAGGGCCGGTGCCCCAGGAAATGCCGGCAGTCAATTCGCGGCCGCATTCCCCTCCTGCCTGGTCTCCTTCAGCTTGTACTGCAGTGTCCGCAGGCTGATCCCCCGCCTTCGCACTTTATTGCGGCCGATAGCCCGGCTGATGCGCCATTTCTTACTGTAATGCATCTGAACGATCATCCCATTACTTCAGGAAGATTGGGGGTAAGATTGCGGATGCCGTAGTTTTTGCTTGTAAACCGACAATGCGTGAAGCCCGTCCCCTCTTGCTTTCGACGCAGCCAGCCCTGAGCATA
>DHHE01000218.1:4567-10110 GCA_002403115.1 bacterium UBP2_UBA4780
TCATTTACATCCGATAGGTCAACTCCGGGCCTTGTATTCTTTCAATTTATACTGTAGCGTCCTTAAGGAGATCCCCAGTTGCTGGGCCGTCCTCTTGCGGTCGTTGCCGCAGGCCTTGAGGGTGGCCAGCAGGTACTCCCTCTCGACGTCCCGCATCGACCTCCCCGTCGCGAATCCGCGCTGAAGCTCGCCCTCCCGGCTGGACACCTCCTGCGGCAGGTCCTTGGCCCCGATGGCGCCGCCCTTGGACATGACCACCCCGTAGGACAGGGCGTTCTCCAGCTCCCTGATGTTGCCCGGCCAGCCGTAGGCCATCAGCTTCTCCAGGGCCTCCCGGTCGACCTGCCGCACCCCCCGGCTCCTGGCCGGGGGAAACGATTCCAGGAAATGCTCGACCAGCAGCGGGATGTCCTGGCGGCGCTCCCGCAGCGGCGGCAGGTTGATGGTCACCACGTTCAGCCGGTAGAAGAGGTCCTCCCGGAAACGCCCGGCCCTGACCTCGGTCAACAGGTCCCGGTTGGTGGCCGATATCACCCTGACGTTCACCCTGATGGGGCTGGTCTCCCCGATGCGCCGCATCTCGCCGTCCTGCAAAACGCGCAGCAGCTTGGCCTGGATGGAGGGGGCGATGTCGCCGATCTCGTCCAGGAAGAAGGTCCCTCCCTCGGCCGTCTCGAAAAGGCCCGGCTTGCTGGACATGGCCCCGGTGAAGGCCCCCTTCTTGTAGCCGAACAGCTCGGACTCCAGGAGAGTCTCCGGCAGGGCTCCGCAGTACTGGGCCACGAACTTCTTGTCACGGCGGGGGCCGTTGTAGTGGATGGCCTTGGCCACCAGCTCCTTGCCGGTGCCGGACTCGCCCTGGACCAGGACCGGCACCTCGCTGTCCAGCACCTTCTCCACCATGGCCAGGGCCTTTCTGAAGGGAGGGGACTGGCCCACCAGGTTCTCGAACCGGTACTGCTGGCGCACCTCCTGCTTCAGGGTCAGGTTCTCCTCACGCAGGGTGGACTGCAGCCTGGCGTTCTCGATGGCGATGGCCGCGATGTTGGCGAAGGCCGCCAGGAATATCTTGTCCTTGTCCGAGAAGACGTTGGCGGCCGTCCGGCTGTCAACGAAGATCAGGCCGAGGGCCTGGCCGCCCTTGACCAGCGGGGCGCACAGTATGGAACGGATGTTGTAGAGCCGGACGCTCTCCGAGCCGGTGAAGCGGGGGTCGGTCCTGGCGTCCGAGGTCAGCACCGGCTCCCCGGAGTCCAGCACCTGCTGGATGACCGTCCCCGAGACCTCCTCGGGATTCTCGATGTCCCTCTGGTCAAGGTTCCTGGCGGCCATGGCCCGGAGCGCCCCCTGACGGTCGCGGATCATCAGGAAGCCCCTCTCGGCCCTGGTGGCGGAGACGGCGATGTCCATCACCCGCGAGAAAAGCTCCTCCGGGTCGTGGATGGAGTTGATCACCTGGCTGACGTCGAAAAGCGCCAGCACCTGTTCCTTGTCGGCCTGTCTCAGTTCCTCTGTGGTCATTCTTCCTTCCTGATTACACTGATTCCCTTTGAGTACAGTGATTGCGATCTAGCGAAAAGCTGTTCGCAATCATCCTAATCCCCGGCAATCAGTGTAATCACGGCAACGGTTGGTAGAAAGTCGCCTCGGCGGAGCCCTCATTGCCATATGTATCACGCATAATAACCCTCCAAGTATAGAGTCCGGACTGGCCCAGGGCGGTGTCGCAGTAAACCCTGTTGTTGAACGGTATCTCCCGGCGCCAGACGCAGGCCAGGCCCAGGCAGACTTCCGCCGAGAGGTTGACGCTGGTCAGGACGTTCTCCCAGCGGAGGGTGTCCGGCGTGTAGAAGTTCTGGCCGTTGGCCGGGTACAGGTTGTGGGGCAGCGGCTCCAGGAACCCCGGCACCGTCCGCGGGACCAGTAGTGAATGGCTGGGAGAGGAGGCCCTTATTTCAACGGTGCGGCCCACTACCCACTGGGGGAAGTTCGCCACCCCCGGCAGCTGGGATATGCTCCATAGGTACAGCTTGCGTTGGTTGTCGACGGGGACTGTGGTTTCCGGATAGAAGACGAAGCTGTCGAGCCGGCAGGTGAAGGCGTACCCGTCCAGGAAGCCGGCACCGTCCGGATGATAGGCCAGGCACCAGGGGACTATCCGGTAGCTCTGGGTCCCGCCGGGATCCCTGACCGTCACCGTCCGCACTCCGGCGCTGTCGAACCTGACCTCTCCCCGCAGGACGAAGTCGTGCTGCACACGCCCGCCTTGGGGCACTGTCACCGTGTCCACCACCGTCCGGTAGCCATTGTAGACCGCCTCCAGATAGTACGTCCCTCCGTTCAGGCGGATGCTGTAGGCCCCCAACTGGTCGCTGGTGGTGGCGATGTTGGCCGGGCGGGCGGTGATCACGGCTCCGGTTATCACCCCTCCCGTCCCCCGGTAGACAGTGCCGTAGACCCCGGGCCCCAGGTTGTAGGGATCCAAGGGGTTGTCGCGCGGCGCGTCCGGCCCGCAGCCGGCAACGACTAGAATGGCAATAGTTGCTATATAAAACTGGGACCTTAATGTCATCGGCTTTTTGGGACGTAAGCTTTTTTAAAGGGAGCAGTTAACAGAGATCGTGTTTAAGGCCACAGAGACACCGAGACTCAGAGGACAATTATCGGGTAGCACGGGATTGTGGATCCTCGAAGGCCGTCATATCGCTGCTTGGCGAATCCATCACCCATTATCACTATCGGGTTAATGCTTCTCCGTGCCTCTGTGCCTTTGTGGCAAAAGTCCATTAAAAACATGCTCTGATTAAGAAACAACATCGAGTGAGGAGAAGACGGGCATCCTCTGCGGTTTTGCCATTCTTTTTCCTTTTCGTTTTGGAGCTGGTCACTCCGTCATCAACACGTCCACCACATTGTAAAGCCAGACGGCCGCCACGCAGTTGACCGCCAGGTTGCGCGCCCGGTACCAGCTGTTGTAGGTGTTGTAATCGGCCTGGATCAGGGCGGGGTCGGTGCCGGCCAGGTACTCGTCTCTGGCCCTTCCGGTTCCCAGCTCCAACGCCCCCCAGGCCCCGATCGCTCCCAGCGACGCCCCCTGGAGGATGTTGGCCTTGAGCCGGCCGCCCCGGTGGCGCTGCCCCCAGCCCGGCCACAACAGGGAGCGCCAGAGGGCCTGGGCCTTGGAGGGCTTCGGCCTGGTGAACAGCGGTGCCGGCTCCGGGGTGCGGACCGGGGCTTGGGAGCGAAACCTGCTCCTGGCCCGCTTGAAGACCTCGATGATCTTGGGCGAGACGAACTCGGGGTTGAGCTCCAGTTTGGGCTGCATGGCCAGCAGCCTCAGGAACTCCTCCTCGGCCTCGCCCTCCCTGCCCAGCACCACCAGCGAGAAGGCGCGGTAGGTTCGCAGAAACGACACGGTCTCCCGGTCCAGGTTGGCCGTGTCGGCCAGGGCCGCTGTGGCGCCGTCGGCCGCCTGCTGATAGCGGCCCTGGTCGTAGTCGCCGGCCACCGCCTTGAGCGGGTCCGGCTCTGGCTGGGCCCAGAGGGTGGCTGCCGCGGACAGCGCCGCCAGCAGCCATGCGGCAAGAGTATGTTTGCTCATCTCAGATCGACTCTTACTTCCAGGGTGTCCCCTTCGGTGATTCTGACCGTCTCCCTCCACTCGCGCCCGGCAGGGCCGGCCAGCTTCAGCTCGTGCTCGCCGATGGATAATCTCAGGGGATCGGCCAGGGGCGTGGTTCCGGCGCCGGCCCCGTCCAGGAAGACCTCGGCCCAGGGCGTGACCGATATGCTGAGATATCCCCAGGCCTGGGGCATGTCCACCGTCAGCCTTAGGGTGTCCCCAGGTCCTATGGTGATCTCCCGTGCGTATTCGCGGCGGTTGGGATGCCTCAGCACCAGCTGTCTCTTTCCCGCCTCCAGCCTGATGGGGCCGGACAGCGGCGTCCGGTCCAGAAAGCGCCCGTCCACCAGGACCTCGGCCCAGGGGGTGACCGCCAGCTCCAGGTAACCGGGTTTCTTCGCGGCCGGGGTAAGGTTGACCGCCAGCTCCAGGTCCTGGCCCTGCTCGATGGTCACCGTCCTGTCGTATGGCTGGTACCCTTCCAGCTCGGCCCTGACCAGATGCCGTCCCGGCCCGATGCCCTCGATGGAGAGCGGTATGTCCCCGCGGCGGACGCCGTCGACCGTGACCCTGGCCCCGGTGGTTCCCGAAAGCCTGAGGCGTTGTTCCCCGGCCGGGACCGGAACCGGCAGGCCGGCGGAGGTGTCCGGGCCAGCCGGCGCCGGCACCGGCTGCTTCCTCAGCCTCCAGTCGTCCAAGGCCGGCAGGCCCCAGTGGATCCCCGCCCAGAGCGCAGCCGCAGCCGCCAGGACCGCGGCCGATGAAGCCAGCAGCCTGATGAAGGTCCTGGCCCGCCTTTCCCGGCGAGACAACCGGTCCAGGGCCTGCTGGTCCTCCCGGCGCGGCTGGTACCCGCAGGGATCTGCCAGGAACCTGGCCAGGCCCTCCCCGGTTATGAACACGTATGGTTCCAGCCTGGCGGCCGCCTGCCCGGCCCCCTCCGGACGCCGGTCCGGGTTCTTCTCCATCAGGTCGGCCACCAGGGATTCCATTCCCGGCGGAACGCCGGGGTTGGCGGCCGACAGTTTGGGCGGCCGCATCCTCAGCACCCGGTCGATGCACTCGCTGGGGCTCCCCCCGGCGAAGGGGTTGGTGCCGGACAGCATCTGGTAGAGCACCACCCCGAAGGAGAAGAGGTCTGACCGCTGGTCGCCCTTGCTTCCCTGGATCTGCTCAGGGGCCAGGTAGGCCGGGGTGCCGAAGAAGGTGCCGGGGTCGGTATGGGCCAGCGTCTCCTTGACGAAGGCCAGGCCGAAGTCGGCGATCTTGGTGACGCCTGACTCGGTGAACATGATGTTGGCCGGCTTGATGTCCCGGTGCACCACCCCGCGCCCGTGGGCGTAACCCAGGCCCTGTGCCAGCTGCCCGGCCACGAAGGCCGCCACCGTCACCGGCAGGGGGCTCCGCCTGCCCAGCAGTTCGTTCAATGAGCAGCCCTCGATGTACTCCAGCACGATGTAGGAGGCGTCCTGGTGCTGGAAGAAGTCGATGATGTCCACGATGTTGGGGTGGCGCAGCCCGCCGAGTATCCTGGCCTCCCGCTCGAACCTTTTGACCAGGGCCTGGTCCCGGGCCAGATGGGGGTGAAGCTGCTTGACCACCACCTGGCGCCCCATCTCCCGGTGCCTTCCCAGGTACAGGGTGGACATGCCGCCGGTGGATACCAGCCGCTCGATCTGATACTGGCCTATCTGCTTCACCGCTTGGCGCGCCCGGCCTCGCCCGTGGCGGCCTCCAGGTCCAGCAGGAAGAAAAGGGCGCCGTCCAGCTCGGCCACCCCCTTGAACAGCCGGTTGAAGCTGAGCACCGCCGGCCACGGCCTGAGCTGGTCCGAGAGGTACTCCTCCAGGTTGAGCACCCGGTCCACCGGGAACTCCAGCAGACTCCTCCGGTGGCGGCAGGTGATCACCGGCTGCCCCTC
>DHHE01000049.1 GCA_002403115.1 bacterium UBP2_UBA4780
GGACAAAGACGGCATGAAAGAGGACAATCCGGGCTGGTGAAGGGCAAAGCCAGGTTGGAGGCCGGCAAACAAGAGCTGTCGGATGGCAAGAAAGAGTACCGCCGAGCGAAAGGCAACCTGTTCCTGGTGGTGATGGACAAGCTGCTGAAGGGCGGAAAGGGCTTCAGGGGGGCCAAAGAGCGGATCGCCGAAGGAGAACGACGGGTTGCCGAAGGTGAGGACCGGATTGCCGCCGGGGAAAAGAGGGTTGAAGCAGGTGAGCTGAAACTGCGCCAAGGGAAGGAACGGTTGAAACGGGTCAAGGTCGCACGCGCTGCCTGTGCGCTCGGGGCGGCTTTTTTCGCCTTGGCGTCGATCACTCTCGGATTCTCCTGGAGGCGATCACTGACCTGGCGCTTATCAAGCGCTTCCGGCTGATGCGTCATAAATAATCGGTGACGCGCCGGCCAGGCTCGTGAACTATCGCCGATAGGAGAGCACCTGCGACGCCTTGTGCGCCGAGTAGCTGGAACAGGTCGTTGTTCAGGCGGGGTTGAAGCCGCCATCTGGCCGTAATTCGACAGGGCCGTTTTTATCAACCGGGGCACGGAGTAAGTCAGGACAAAAGAGCCAAGGGAAAATGAGCAAGGAATTCATACTGCTGCTTGTAATTACACTGGCCCTGGCGTCGGCGGCCGGTTATCTGTATCTGTCCGGAGAGATTGCCTCCGGGGAGAAGCAAATAGCCGATGGCCAAAGGCTGCTGGAGGAAGGGCGACTGGTGCTGGCGAAGGGCAAGGCAGCATTGGAGGCCGGCAAGCGGGAGCTGTCGGATGGCAAGGAGAAGTACGCCAGGGCGAAAGGCAACCCGATCCTGGTATCGGCGGACAAGCTGCTTAAGGGGGGAAAGGGCTTCAGGGGGGCCAAAGAGCAGATCGCCGAGGGTGACCAGCGGGTTGTCGGGGGAGAGGGCACGGTTGCCGTTTGGGAAAAGAAGCTTGATGACGGCGGGCGGGAACTGAGCCGGGGGAGGAGGCAACTGGGGCTGGCCAAAGGCGCGCGCGTTGCCAGTGCCCTCGGGGCTGTTGTTTTCGCCGCTCTGGCGATAGTGTTCGTGTTCCGTTTTAGGCGGTTGCGGCCCATATATTCTTGCTCCGGCAAATAAAAATACAAACAAGTCATTCCCGCACGTTCGCTTCGCTCAGTGCAAGCTCCAGCGGGAATCCAGCCTTTTAGCTGCTCACCGCTTTAACATATTAACTTGCCGTACCATTCATGCCCGCTGACGCTGGTTCCAAGACAGAAAGCATGAGGGTGGCCTGGCGGTGCGCCGCAGGTTGTTGATGGCTGGTGCGAGGTCATTTGGCCCGGAGCCAGGACGCCGGCACGGGGGGGATCAAATCAAGAATCGAAAAGAATCAGTGTCCCAAGAACGCCCGGCTACCCTGCCGGGATTTTAATTTAGTGGAGATATTTGCCGCCGGCCGATCATCCGGTGGCGCAGAGGCCGGACAGCCGATTACCGCCTTCCAATATACACATTTCCGGCGGATTGCCTTCAGAGGTTCCGATTTCGTCCGCCGGCACCGCCATGCTGTGCGGGACCTGATTTTACTTGACAAAGGGCCGGCATTCATGTTAATATATTAGCATAAACTAATATAAACAGCGACATGGGCGGGACGGAGGACATCGTCCGCGTGAGCCGGGCCCTGTCGGTGGCGGCCAGGGTGCGGATCGTCGGGCAGCTGCGGGGAGGGGCCCTGTGCGTCGGGGCCCTGTCGGCCAGGCTGGGGATATCCCAGAGCGCCCTGTCACAGCACCTGAGGGTGCTGAGGGAGGCCGGGCTGGTGGCCCCCGAAAGGCGCGGTTACTACCGGCATTACAGCCTGCGGGAGAAAGCCCTGGAGGGGTACCTGGAATCGATCAGGGCGGGCCTGTCGGATTCAAAAACAAGAAAAACATGGAAGGGAGGTGAAAGGACATGTGCTGCGGAGAGAGCAAATGCCAGAAGCCGGAGAAGCTGAAGGGAAAGCCGGAGGAGTGCTCGCCAGAGCGGATCAAGGAGTGCCACGGGGACGTGAAGAAGCATCCCTGTTGCTGCGAGGGGGATAAGTAGCCGGGGTAATTGGCCTGGCGCGCTTTGATTGAGCCGCAGCATTAAGCTGCGGCTTTTTCGTTGATTTAGCAGAGCTTCGTTGTAAAATCATACTATAGAGGGGTCGCAGCAAAGCCCCGCCGTGCGGCGGGGCCTCTCTGTTGACAAGTCTCTTGTTATTTCTTCGAGAACTCAATCTCCCCCTTCTTCGCTTCCGCCCTGACCATGTCCCCCTCCCGGAACCCCCCCCTCTAAAATGCGCATGGAAAGCGGATCCTGTAATAGCCTCTGAATCGTCCGCTTCAGCGGACGGAGAGCCTGCATCGGGCTAGGCCGGGCTGCTCTATTTCGGCACAGGAATGCCCATGTCCTTGCAAATCTTCTTGGCAAGAAGATCGTTTATCTCCGTATGCCGAGGAACCGAGGACCTTCGGTTCAATGCCGGATTATGCCACCAAGAATGACGGCCGCCCTCGCGCAGGAGCAAGGCAGCCGTTCTTGGTCAAATACCGCAGCAATTCCTTCCGCTTCACACTCGTATCATGGCCTCGGTGTAATTGACCCGGGCGGCGCGTCTGGCTTCTTTGCGATTGAACTCAATAGCTTCGGCTAATGTCTCTTTAAGCGACTCCAGCAGTTCTGCTTTGGTGCGTTCCTGGCAGTTGACGCCGGAGATCTCCTCGATCCACCCGATCCACCAATCGCCGCTCTTTTTTATGACAGCGGTATACGTTCCTGCCATGTTTCCTCCAACTGCGTTGAGTCCATTATACATCGTTGCCGCAGACAAATCAAGCTTTTTGGAAAACGATCTCGCCCTTCTTCGCATCCGCCCTGACCGCGTCACCCTCCTGGAACTCGCCCTCCAGTATCCGCATCGACAGCGAATCTTGAATGAGCCTTTGGATCGTTCGCTTGAGCGGCCGGGCGCCGAAGGCCGGGTCGAAGCCCTCGTTGGCCAGTAACTCCTTGGCTTTATCGGTCACCTCCAGCCTTATCTTGCGATCTTCCAGGCGTTTCATCAAGTGCCCCAGCTGGATGTCCACGATGGCCTTGATGTGCTCCCGGTCCAGGCGGCGGAAGATGACGGTCTCGTCCACCCGGTTTAAAAACTCGGGCCGGAAGTGGGCCCGCATGGCACCCAGCACCTGCTCTTTTATCTTCGCCTCGTCGTCCAGCTCCTGGATGAACTGGGAGCCGATGTTTGAGGTCATGACGACCACCGCGTTGCGGAAGTCCACCGTCCGGCCCTGGCCGTCGGTCAGCCGGCCGTCGTCCAGCACCTGCAGGAGGGCGTTGAAGACGTCGTGGTGGGCCTTCTCTATCTCGTCGAACAGGATGACGCAGTAGGGGCGGCGGCGGACGGCCTCGGTCAATTGCCCCCCCTCGTCGTAGCCCACGTAGCCCGGCGGGGCGCCGACCAGGCGGGAGACGGTGTGCCTTTCCATGTACTCGGACATGTCCAGCCGCACCATGGCCCGCTCGTCGTCGAACAGGAACTCGGCCAGGGCCCGGGCCAGCTCGGTCTTGCCCACCCCGGTCGGACCCAGGAAGATGAACGACCCGATGGGCCGGTTCGGATCGGACAGCCCGGCCCGGGAGCGGCGCACCGCGTTGGCCACCGCGGTCAGCGCCTCGTCCTGGCCCACCACCCGCCGCCGGAGGCGCTCCTCCATCCGCAACAGCTTGGCGGTCTCGCCCTCCAGCATCCTGGAGACGGGGATGCCGGTCCACTTGGCCACCACCTCGGCGATGTCCTCGTCGTCCACCTCCTCCTTGAGGAACTTCTGCTGCTTTTGCAGTTCGACGAGTTTCGCGTTCTCCGTTTCGAGTTCTTTCTGCAGCTCAGCCAGTGTTCCGTAGCGGAGCTCGGCCACCTTGTCGTAGTCGCCCTTCTTCTCGGCCTGGTGCTCCCGTATCCGGGCCTGCTCCATCCTTTCCTTGATGTCGGATATGCGCTTGATGGCGGCCTTCTCGTTCTGCCAGTGGGCCTTCATCGAGGCCGAGCGTTCCTTGAGCCCGGCCAGCTCCTCGTCGAGCTTCCGGAGCCTCTCCTTCGATGCCGGATCCCTCTCCTTTTTGAGGGCGGTGCGCTCGATCTCGAGCTGCATGATGTCGCGTTCCACCTCGTCGATCTCGGTGGGCAGGCTGTCGATCTCGATGCGCAGCCGGGAGGAAGCCTCGTCCACCAGGTCCACCGCCTTGTCCGGCAGGAAGCGGTCGGCGATGTAGCGCTGCGAGAGCACGGCCGCGGCCACCAGGGCCGAGTCCTTTATCCGCACCTTGTGGTGCAGCTCGTAGCGTTCCTTTAATCCCCGCAAAATGGCGATGGTGTCCTCGACCGAGGGCTCCAGGACCATCACCGGGGCCAGGCGGCGCTCCAGGGCCGCGTCCTTCTCGATGTTCTTCCGGTACTCGTCCAGCGTCGTCGCCCCCACCATCCGCAGCTCGCCGCGGGCCAGGGCGGGCTTGAGCATGTTGGAGGCGTCCATGGCGCCCTCGGCCTTGCCGGCGCCCACCAGGGTGTGCAGCTCGTCGATGAAAAGGATGACGGACCCGGCGGCGGCCTCGATCTCCTTGAGCACCGCCTTCAGCCTCTCCTCGAACTCTCCCCGGAACTTGGCCCCGGCGATCAACGCCCCGAGATCCAGGGCCACCACCCTCCTGTTCTTCAGCGTCTCGGGCACGTCGCCGGCGTTTATCCGCTGGGCCAGCCCCTCGACGATGGCTGTCTTGCCGACGCCCGGCTCTCCGATGAGCACCGGATTGTTCTTGGTGCGGCGGGACAGCACCTGGATCACCCGGCGGATCTCGT